>DUNJ01000019.1 GCA_012839395.1 Tepidimicrobium sp. | reverse complement strand
TTTCATCGGCTCGTGGGAGTCGGCAGAGTGATATTCTATTTTTATAAGCACCTCATATCTATATATAATATTACCATCTATGGGAAGCCGTTTCAATACCATTTTGGGCCTTAGGATCCCCTACTACTATGTCCTTGTATTGCTGCTTAAACCTGGATGCAACCTTATCCATAATATTGGATAACACTATCATCCTAGATGTAGCCACACAGGTCTGGCCACAGTTACCAAATAGAGAGCTAAATATCCTATCGGTTCCTGCAATTAAATCCATGAATAAACTCCCTTTTATTTGGATGGTTTTAAATTATAACCCTGGCATCCAGCGCTGCTATACCCTTCTCATATACCCTTATAGGATTTATATCTATTTCCACTATATCTTCATTCTCCACTATAAGTCTACTCACCCTAACGATGGTATCCACTACCGCATCTACATCCAATTTCGCCTGGCCTCTAGCTCCATCCAGCACGGGGAATAGCTGTAGCTTCTTCACCATATCCATGGCCTCTTTTTGGGATACAGGGGCTACCTTAAAGCTTACATCCTTTAAGACCTCCACAAATATCCCCCCAAATCCTACCATTACACATGGCCCAAACTGCTGATCCCTTATGGCGCCTATTATCATTTCCCTACCATCTGGTAGCATAGGGGTTAACAATACGCCGTTTATCCTAGCATCCTCGGAATACTCAACTGCGTTTTCCATCACCTTATTATAAGCTTCCCTTAGTTCCCCTTCATCTTTAATGTTGACTATCACGCCACCGGCATCGCTTTTATGGATTATATCTGGAGACATTATCTTCATTACCAAGGGATAGCCTATATCCTTGGCCTTTTCCACCGCATCCTCTACGCTATTGGCCAGTTGATACCTACCAAAATCGATTCCATATTCCGATAATATCTTTCTAGCTTCCACCTCTGTTAAGTTGATTTCTTTTTCCTTAGCCCCTTGGATTATGGATTTTATATTGTTCTTATCTATTTTAGGCGATTCTTTTGCCACCTCATCTCCCATAGAGTCCAACATAATCCTTCTCTTAACCATGTTGATCATGGCCTTTGCCGCTCTGTCCGGCATATCGAAGGTTGGAATCCCTTCCCTTTCCAAAGCCTCCCTGCCTTTCTGTACCCAATCGCCGGCCAAATAACACACTACAACAGGCTTATCGTATTCCTTGATGGCTTCTGCAGATAGTTTACCCATCTCCTTAGGGATTAAGAATGTGGGAGGTACGCTTAGATGGATAACTCCATCCACCCCTTCATCTTCCAATACTATCCTCAACGCCTCAGCATGTTGCTCTTCATCTGCCGCCGCCGACATATCCACATAACCGTCGGTATGATCGATTATGGCCATTGGAGGCAATATTTCCTTTAGGCGATCTATGGTTTTTGGGGAAAACTTAGCCAATACCGCCGTATCTCCAAGGCCTATCTCATCTACAGATATTATCCCAGGGCCACCTGCCTCGGTTAATACAGCAATCCTATTGCCCTTCGGTAATGGCTGCATGGATATGGCCTTGGCTGTATCCAACAGCTCCTCTATGGTGTCCACCCTTAATATTCCAGCCTGTTCAAAAGCGGCATCATATAAGGCATCGGCTCCCGCCAAAGAACCGGTATGGGATGCGGCTGCTCCAGAGCCTAATTCG
>DUNJ01000018.1 GCA_012839395.1 Tepidimicrobium sp. | reverse complement strand
TCTACGATTTTATCCTCCCCATATAATACAAGGGTCTCATGTCCTAAAACAACATTTGTATTCCTAGTATTAATGTTTTGTACTATGCTTTTTAATCCTGGAATACAAATGTTGTTTTAGGACATGAGACCCTTGTATTATATGGGGAGGATAAAATCGTAGACTATATAGGTAATTTAAAATTTAATATATCATCTCTCTACGATTTTATCCTCCCCATATAATACAAGGGTCTCATGTCCTAAAACAACATTTGTATTCCTAGTATTAATGTTTTGTACTATGCTTTTTAATCCTGGTACATTTTCTTTTAACATCCTTATTAGTTCATCCTTGTAAGGAAGTTTCCTACCATTGGTTACAATGACCACCATAACATCTCCTGTGGCAAATCCAAATCTATTTACTATATTTCTAATTAAGCCTGTTCTTTTTACTTCATCATGGACTTCTATACTAAAGTCATCAATATATTTTTTTATTGTTTTGATAATCTTTTCAGTAATAGGGGCCTGAATATGACAATAACTAGTGTCTACTATATTATGGCTACCCATTTCATAAGGCCCTATAATAGCCTTATTATTTTTTATTCCAACAGGGAATTGGCCTTTGTTTCTATACTTAAAGGGATTATCCATTCCAATTGTGGGATTAACTTTTGTATTAATCTTTCCTATTCTACTTAATGTTTGTTCTACCTTATTCCTTTTCATCTTAAGCTGGGCATTATAATCTATATGCATAATCTGACAGCCACCACATTTTCCAAATAAACTACACCTAGACTCTATCCTATCCTTAGAAGGCTCTAATATTTCTAAAATTTCCCCTATTCCATATCGCTTTTTTAGAATAGTTATTCTTGCCCTTATCCTATCGCCAGGTATAGCCTGTGGTACAAATACTGTAAATCCATCTATTTTTCCCACACCTTCTCCACTGCTACCTAAATCTTCTATTTCAATATTATAAATTTTATTTTTTTCAACCATTACAAGAACTCTCCTTTATATTAGCTAAACTTAAAATAACAAATAGTTTATGTTATCCTACAGAATACATCTTAACATTAAATTAAAGCTTCTGCATTAAATTTAGGACCTATATATATTATATCTCCACCTATAAATGTAATGTTCCCCTTTAAAATTAAGGTTTTCTCTCTACCGCCACCCCTATTTTTCCCTTACTGAACCAAAACTTATATCTGTATTATTTATAACTTGCCAGCCTTTTGGCACATAAAGTTCTACCCCTGCAAAGGCAGTATCTAGATTTACTGTTGCAGTATCTCCTGAAAACTTTACATTATCAAGATAAATTTTTTACAAAGCCAAAGGTAACATTCACTGTTACACTTTTTAAATCCTCTGACTTTAAATGTTTCATACCTTCTAAAAACATTGAGTCAATATATTAGGGTAAGGGGTTATATATTTTTACTAAAATAAAAAAAGTACATCCTTAGAAGCCCAAGGATGTACTTAAATCTAAAGCTTACACCTACATCTATACTAAATATTTCTTTATTTCTTTTACAGACAAGGATCTGCCTACGGATACAACTTTCCCATTAACTACAAGTCCTGGGGTTGTCATGACTCCATAACTTACTAATTCTACTAAATCGTCTACTGTTTCCACTCTTGCATCTATATTAAGTTCCTTTAAAGCCTTGTTAAGATTTTTTTCTAATTTCTCACACTTGGAACAACCAGTTCCTAAAATTTAAATGTCCATATTACCCTCCTTTTAAATAAATAGGAATGATAAAGCATTAAGTCCATAACCAACTATCATTATACCTATAGTAGTTACCACTATGAAGGTTCCTAACAGTTTAGGTTTTACCACCTTACTTAGCATTACCATAGAAGGTATAGACATGGTAGTTACCCCCATCATAAAGGCTACTACAGTCCCAATGCCTACCCCCTTGGCAACTAAGGCTTCCGCTATAGGTATAGTTCCAAAAATATCAGCGTATATAGGCACTCCAATAAAGGTTGCTATTAAAACTGAAAATGGATTCCCACTTCCTAAAACCTTCTCTATTATTGATTGGGGTAGCCAATTATGAATCCCAGCCCCTATTCCTACCCCAACAAGTATATAGGGCCATACCCTACCTACTATATCTTTTACCTGATTTTTGGAAAACTCCAACCTGTCTTTATGGGATAATTCTTCAATTTCTACCTCCTGGGCTTCTACATCCCATACATAGGATTCCACATACTCATCCATTTTTAATTTTTGAATTACAATCCCACCTATTATTGCAACAAGTACACCTACAACTACATATATTACTCCAATTTTAACCCCAAAGGTTGACATTAACAACATAAAGGCAGCCAAATCTATCATAGGTGAAGATATAAGGAAGGAGAAGGTTGCCCCTAAAGGTAATCCTGCTGATACAAAACCTATAAAAATTGGGATACTAGAACAGGAGCAAAAAGGAGTTAATATTCCTAAGAGAGCCCCTAATATGTTTCCTTTAATCCCTGCAATCCCACCTAAAAGTTTCTTTGTTCTCTCTGGAGGAAAATAGGATTGGATATAGGATATTATATATATCATAACAGATAGCAAAATAAATATTTTTATAGTATCATATATAAAGAAATGAACACTGCCACCTATCCTAGTACTCATAGATAAACCAAAAACTTTCTCCACTAATAGCTCAACTAGATTCCATAGCCACTCCATTTTTAAAAATTGAGCATTTAGCCAACTAAATATACTTGATACTAACCCCATTTAAACCCCACCTTTTATTTATTTATATTAGCCAGCTCAATGTACTTCTCTGCATCTTCACTCTCTTTTATATCAGACTTTAAAACTGGATACTTATCTAGATTGGCAACGATTTTTTCAAAAATATCCTGAAACATTTTTTCTTCTATATTAAGAGAGTAGAAGGTATACTGTTCCCTCTTCTCATCTCTTACCAAGCTCATATCCCTAAGCCCTGCTAAATGTTTAGACACATTAGGTTGGGAAATTCTCATTATACCTGCTAGCTGACATACACAAAAATCATCATGATATAAAAGAACTAATATCCTTAAACGAGTTTCGTCAGATAGTAGTTTAAAGAAATTTATTAATTTTTCCACCTTGCCACTCCTTATCTTAATTTCATTTCCCGTCCCACTATTTCTTCCCAAGTATTAAATATAGGCCTAATTATTTGTGGTCCTATTTTAGATATTATTACTAACTCAGATTTTTCTTGAACCTTATCTGTAGGTTTATAGTCTATAATTTTATTTACCACATCTACTTGGTTCCAACCATCATCTAGCCTAAAAAAGCCCTTTATTCTATAACTATCTTTTTTAATAATATCTAGAAACTGGGTCAACTTTTCTTTACTTACTTCGCCTTCATAGGTTAAGGTTAAAGTTTTAGGCCTGTTTTCTGGTGTATTAGTAGTATCTTCAACTCCCAACCAGTCTTCTTCTAGTAAATCTTTTTCTAATAAATTATAATCTATTTGCCCATTTACAGACTCTATAATATTTACCTTAGGATTAATTTCTTTAATTTTTGCCTTAACCTTTTCTAATTTCTCCCCGTCTATTAGATCTACCTTAGATACAATAGTTAGATGGCAAAACTTAAGCTGCCTTTCTACTGTTTCTATGTCTTCTAATTGTTCTAAAAAGTTTACCCCATCAACTATACAAATAGCTCCACTATAGTCATAAACATCTCCCTTAGCAACCTTTACGGCCTCTAAAAATTCTCCAATGTTAGATGGGTCTGCAAGTCCAGAACTTTCCACAAAAACGTATTCCATATTTCTATCTGACATTTCCACTAAGGCTGATACAAAGGAAAGTTGTAAGCAAGAACAAAATATGGAACCCCTATTTAACTCTACAAGCTCCATTCCTTCCTTTTCAATTATGGTTCCATCAATACCTTCTTTCCCAAATTCATTCATTATAACAGCTACCTTATTTTCATCTAAATCCTCTAGTACATTAGTAAGAAAAGTTGTTTTCCCTGCCCCTAAAAATCCTGTTAATAAGTATAATCTTGCCTTCTTCTCCATAGGATTACCTCCTTTTTATAATAGATATATCTCTTCATGCCTATATGTCCATATGTGTATTTAGTCATATTGTAATCATAATATTTAATCTTGTCAAGACCTTAACATATGTAAAAATAAAAAAAGTTAGCAAATGCTGACTTTTTTATAATTTTATCTCTTTATTTTTTATTCTTTCTGCTAAGCCCTTTATTTTCTCTTCAATTATTTTGGCTGTTTTAACAAATTCCTCCCTGCCTTTTCCTATTGGATCTTCTAATCCCCAATCCTCCTGGTGCTTGGAAGAAAGACTAGGCCATACCGCATTCCCCCCCCATCTTTATAACTATATCTGCTTCTGGAATATCTGTAATTAATTAGGTTTCATACCTATTTTTCCTCCATAATCAAGTTTTAATTTTATTAAAAAACCTGGCCATCCTTAAGCTCATCACATGAAAAGCCACTTTCCCTGTATTTATTTAATCTTTCATAATCTTTTTTATATAGGTCGTGCTTCATAGTATGGTCTTCTACTATTTCTTTGATAAAGGGATATTCCTGTATCCCTTCCTGGGAAAACTTATGATATACATAGTTTCCCACCTTATAACTTTCTAATATTTTTACATTAGTTAATCTATTTAAATGTCTAGAAGCATTAGACTGAGAGATTCCAAGTATTTCTTCAATTTCACACACACATAGGGCTCCTTCTACTAATATATTTAGTATCCTTAGTCTTGTTTCATCTGCAAGTGCCTTCATTACCTGTACTAAATCCACTATTTTCACCTCCATATTCTATCCTCTTTTATCTATATTTCCCCTATATGTCCAAATCATTTAGTAAACATATATTTAACTCTTACATATATCATATTTAATATAATTAATTTGTCAATTTATAAAAATATAAGAGGCCAGAAATATATAGGCCTTGGATAGGTTACACTTAATAGTACAGCAAGGGCTACATCATAATTGTCAATCATCCCCCCACCTCCTAAATTGTATTATCTTATATTAATATTTTCTAAACATCACGTGTTTAAATTCCCGTGATATTTTTATAGTCTCGCCTGTTTTTTCTTCTACTACATTCCTCTCTGTAGTTGCATATATTGGAATAATTTTTTTGCTTTTAGCATATTCCACCATTGACATGGTGGCACCAAAGTCTCCTTGGATTAAAACATAATCCCCAACCTGCCCTTTTTCATCTAACCACTCTTTAAATTCTTCAAGGTATTCTCCTAGATCATCCAAATGTGGGGGAACATTTGCCCATTTATTTGAAAGCTCATCATTAAGTTTTATAAATCGTGATATATTAAACTTTTCTTTTGCTTCAGACTTCTGTTCTTCTGTCAGATCATGTGAAAACATTAATAATAATTGCCTGTATTTCCCTTCCACATTGTTAGAATCATTGGTTAAAATGATTTCGGCCCTTTGAATGAAGTCTTTTAAATTTGTGCTAAATTTATTTACTTTATTAGTTTGCTCTCTCCAGCCTGCATGATTTATATCATTTCTCATATCCCCAACATTATAAATTAACATTAATAAATCTTTAGCATTTTGTTCATTTAAGCCTAGTGATTTATAATCAGCTTCAATAGGGTGTTCTTTTACATAACAGGCAATAGCACCAACTTTATCCCTATTTGTTAAACTTAACCTATCCAAGCCCCATTTTTCACAAACATAATTTATAAGCCCTTCTTGTAAGATAGTAAGTCCTTGTTGATACATTTTATTTTCATGGCACCATTTGGCTGTTTCTATTGTATTTATATATTCATCAGTGTGGCTAAAGCTATCAAACTTTTTTTCAACCATTTCCATTATAGGGCTTAGAGGTTTTATCCTTTCATGGGCTGCATTTTCTACTACAGTATGGATACTTTCCTTAAGAGAAGATATTGCACTGGTAAGATTAGGTCCTCTACATGTAGCCACAGTATTACTAAAATTATCCATAGATTTAGAAAGATCTCTTAGGGCATTGGGGTCTTTAAATAAAATAGATTTGTCTAAATTTGATTCAGAAACCTTCCTACCTATTTTCTCGTTTATTTTTTTAATTTCTAAGGAGGTTAAATTTTTTACCAAAGATGCATCTCCTGTAGCTAAATATCTATCAATTGCAATAGTCCAATCAAATAGATTTGTAAAAGATGTAAGATCAAATATTGGTGCATTTCTTTCTTCTATAGGAAGTTTTTCTACTTCACGTGTATATCCTAATACATCAAAAGCTCCATAATATATGGCTTTAAGACTGCAGTTTTTTACAATACGTGCATAGTTTATTACTATAAATGTTAACATAGCCAAGTATTTGAAAGAATGAGTAATGTCTAATATTATTTCATCTTCTTTCTCCAATTGATCTAATATGGCATTAAATATTTCCCATAACTCCTCTTCATTATGTCCTTCAGGTATCATTACATTTTCCACGGGAATGTGAAATTTTTTAGATATATTATTCAACTCTTCATTTAATCCTGGCCTAGTATCATTATACGCATTTGCTATCCAATTTTTATTGTAAGAATCTTCTGTTGTAAATATAGTTATTTTGTCAGGTACTATGTCATTTTCGGCTAATATTTGTACCAAAGCTTCTTGGATGTAGCAGCAATCGTTTGCCTTATATTCATCAAAATAATAATTGCAGGGTAAGTACTGATTAGTCCCTAATAAGGATATAAATTTTAACATAATTATTCCCCCGTTATATATTTATATATTTCTATACCTTCTTTAAATAAGGCTTCATAATGTTCCTCTTGTTCTAAAAAGTTTTGGGTTCCTCTAGCTGTAGTACCATGAACAGCTGAGTTCCTTGTATGTACTAACTTATAATAAGCGTCTATCTGAGCCTTGTCTTTAAATATAGTATTCTTATTATCCTTGATATAATCTCTGACAGCCCTATATCCATCATAGTCTTGTCCATGTTCTAATCCATATTTTCTACTCATAGCTATAATAAGCCCTTCGTGTAATAATACTAATGATTGCAAATACTGTTTTCTAGCAAAAAAGAATTTTGACCTTTCTATCATTCTTCTATGTAATGATGCACCTGTAAGTGGCTCTATTTCTTTATTTATATATTCCGCTATTTTACCTTGATGATTGTTTTCCTTCGATTTTTCTTTTAGATTCATATTGATTGTTTCCAAATCGGTTCTTGGTTGCCTATTCATTTCAAGCCAAAAATAAGTTTTGTCTGTTTTGGAAATATTTAGATTATCCAAAATATTAGGAAAATATCCAGAGTAATTAAATACTGCAATATTTTCAGCATATGAGACTAAATTATTGATAAAATCGATTTTTAATATAGGGGTAGGCTCGTTTTGATCATTCCTGTTTGTCTTTAGTTCAAGGGCACCGTAATATACCATAATATCAGATATATCTTTGATATGTTTGAGTGTCATTAACGAAAAAGCAATTATAACAGGCATATGTCTAAAAGCGTGGGTTATATCAAGAACTACTCTCCTTTTAGTATCGGGGATTTCATGTATCATACGATCTATATAAATCTGATAATCTAAAGGATCTACTAAGATTAAACGCAATCCCGGCACATGCTTTTGAAGGGCTTGTTCCCATTGGGAGAGTAGAGGTTGGGAGATGCCTTCATTTTCTTCATCATAAACTGTGTCGTATAGTTCGATCATCTTATCATGGTGTTTTTCTTCAATTACATAAAGAAGCTCTGACCAGCTGGATTTATTAGTTCCAAATATAAGCCATGTATCTATATTATGATCTTGTTTTTTAAGAATTTTGTACAAAGCAGAGCCAAAGAAGGATGTATATATAGTATCTTTAGTTTCATCATAATAATATCTAGTGCTTATATATCCTTTAGTTCCTTCCTCTGTTTTCCCTTTGCCTATAAGCGAAATTAACGTCGTTAAATTACTTTCCATATAATCACCTTAGTAAAAAGAAAAAAGTATAGGTTTTTCGTTTTGATATTATTGTAGCACTTTATACCAATAAGTTCAATTTTTATACATAATTATTATTTTCGAACATCTCAGCAAATAATAAAATTGTCATCGATCTCTAGGAATTTTTGTACGACCAAAGATCAACGACAATTTTAATTGGTGGAAAATCACATATTATATTGCTTGTTTTTCTCGTATCCAAAATCCATAGGATCCAAATCTATAAATTTAAAGCTCTTCTTCATATCCTCATAGGATATTCTTCCATTTTCGTAGTTAGATTTTACATATACAACATATTCCTCCGGAACATATACTGTATTTGATGGGATTATTAAATCTATTGTATAGCCTTCCTTCCTGGTTAAGGATTGAAGTTTATCCTTATTGTCTAGAGAACAAATCTCTAAAAGATCAAAATATCTATCCATAGAACACAATTTAAGTTGAATAAGCCTTTTTAACATAGCCTTATAACTTACCTTAAAATGATTATGCATACGAATTATATGCTTTGGAAGAACCTCATCCATATCTACATTTACAGTCCTATAAAATACCTCCTTTACATAGTCCTCGGGCATTAGAAATTCTGCAGCAAATACATCTGCCCTTATATCTTCATCTTTATACCTTTCCTTGTCTAAAAAAACCTTTTCCTTTTTTAATATATCCTCATTATACACAATATGATATAGTTCATGGGCTGCCGTATATCGTTCATGCCCTAATGTAAATCCGCTATTTAGATATACTATAAATCGATCTTCAAAATAGGTAATAAATCCGGATAATTCATGAGTATCCAATGGCTTACGTATTAAAAATGCAATCTTTGAAAGTATATCGAATATATCCGATACTCCCCTCTTAGCAAATTTAATCCGTACGTCTTCAGCCAATTCCTTCATTCTAAGTCTAAATAATTCTTCTGGAATATTTATCTCCTTCTTCAATGAATCCATCCTCCCGCTTAATTTTATGAATTCAACCCTTCCATATACATCTTTTCATGTTTGATAAAAGTTCTTATCATATCTTGCAACCTAGCAATCTCTATTAATGTATTCTCCGAGGCATTTTTTTTCCTAAAAAAAGTCACCAAATCCTCTTCCTTCGGTTCCTTAGCAAAAATTTCATTCATATCTACATCGAATATATTGCACAATGCATTTAGCTCTATGGCTGATACGGACCTGTTATTATTTTCAATTTTACTTAGCGTTTCCCTACTCATACTTATACCGTATTCCATAAGTCTATCCACTACTTCCGATTGACTTAGCCTGTTTTTCTGTCTAGCGTCTCTAATCCTTCTTCCAATGTCGGGTCTCTCTACCATCAAAACACCTCCGATAACTTCTGTAATGTAATATTACATAAACAAACTATTACTGTCAATATCTAGGACATCATCACTTCCTATTATAACATAAAATAATAAGTCCATCGCCAAAGCAATGAACTTATTATTTTACCGATTCGTAGCATGCATTTTCAATATATTATCCCCATACAATGATATGGGATCACCCAATGTGGCTACCATTATTGCCTTTATAGTATGCATCCTATTTTCAGCTTCATCAAATACCACCGAATGCTCACTTTCAAATACCTCATCAGTAACCTCCATAGCATCCAGCCCATACTTTTCAAATACTCCCTTTCCTACATCCGTTTCTATATCATGAAATGCCGGCAAGCAATGCATAAATAATACATCTTTATCCGCCTTCTCTAACATATCCATATTCACCTGATAGGGCATCAATAGCTTAATCCTCTTTTCCATCTGATCCTCTTCTCCCATGGACACCCATACATCGGTATATATCACGTCTACACCCTCTACTCCTTCATCTATAGAGTCCGTTATGGTTATAATCCCCTCGGTTTCCTCAGTTATATTCTTGGATTTTTGAACTATATCATCTTCGGGAAATAATTGTCGTGGTCCTACTATCCTTATATCCATTCCCATCTTAGCTGCTCCTATAAGGAGCGAATTAGCCATGTTGTTTCTTCCATCCCCTACATAAGCTAACTTTATTCCCTTTAGATATCCCTTTTTCTCCTTTATAGTCAAAAGATCTGCTAACACCTGAGTTGGATGGAATTTATCCGTAAGACCATTCCAAACTGGGACATTGGAATATTTTGATAGGATTTCCACCGTATTGTGATCATATCCCCTAAACTGGATTCCATCAAACATCCTGCCTAATACCCTAGCCGTATCCTTAACAGACTCCTTTTTACCTAATTGAATTTCATCTTTACGTAAGTATTCTATATAGGCTCCCTCATCCCTTGCAGCTACTACAAAGGCACTTCTAGTCCTAGTAGAAGGCTTTTCAAATAGCAGGGCGATATTTTTTCCCTTTAAACTATTATGACTTATCCCTTTGTACTTTAACCTCTTCAATTCCTCCGATAGTTCTATTAGGTATTCTATTTCCTCCGATGTAAAATCCAATAATGTAAGATAGCTTCTTCCCTTTAAATCGATCATAAATAGCACCCCTTTAATTCTTCCTGCCCTTCAATTTGGTTATGTTTTATAATTCCTTTTTGGCAAGCTAAGTGCATAAATATTCACATTTGTATATTTATGCACTTAGTCTATTTGTCTTCATCTTAAGTTCTAAACTTAGGCCAACGCTTGAATACATCAAGTAATTTATCTTTAGTTAATTTCCTTGCTAATAACGCGATTATCCTCTATATGATTATTTATAAGTCTACAATATTTTTTATTCATTGTCAAGTGGTTTTTAACTAAAATTTGAAGTTTTTAGAAATAGACCTATATGATAGTTCACTTACTACATTACGGTTGCATACATTAGACGTACCAAAGTAATAAATATAAAATAATATGAGGTGAATCTTGTTATGTGTAATTCGCTGCTAATCATTGTCCCCTATCTATATTGCTATCAGTTCATCTTTTTATGAATATCGTATTGATTAAAAAAGCTAATAATATCGCTCAATTGATTCAGAGCATTTGCAATGAAAAAACAACTATACAGGCTCAATGCCCCCAAAGAAGCTTCATAATAGCCCATCAGTCGATGATCGAAAAATCATATTTCAAAAGGAGCTAAAATTCCACAAGGATATAGGGCAAATGGAAATGGATATTGAAGCAAGTATACATAATGATATATAATGTAGTAATTCTAACCTTCTTTAATACTATGTAGTAGGCAATGAAAGAGAGGTGATAGCTTATGGCATATATTTTGAGTGCAGGTTCGGTTCAAATGCCTGCTACTATGGACCAGGAACAGATAGAATATATTATGATTTTCAGGGGGCGCAAGCTCCCTGGTTAATTTAGAGAGGTGAATAATATGTTGTTAAATAGATTATTAAGATATTGCTAATCATCCAGTATATGCCTGGAATTTAGAGATTGTATATGTAATGATTTCTTTAGTAGCCCTTTCCCCAAGTTCTATCCCCCTCAATACAAAAAAGGAATTGTATATATTAAAAAAGATACAAGAATTAGAAAAGTAGATGATGTAATAAATACACGGGAGAATATATAAACGCAATAAAAAGAAACCTGTAAGCAATGCAATTATTAGTGCCTTCTATGCCGATAGTATGAAAGATTTTATATGTATTAATCGTACCTGTAGCAATTGTGATGGGTATTATATGTTAAACATTCCTGTTCGATTTAAGGGAAAGACAATTGCAGTAATGGCAGCTATGCTATAATATATATATAAACTAATAAAGGAGAATCTTATATGTTAGAACTACTGATGAATCGTAGAAGCATTAGGAAGTATAAGAAAAATAGCATTGAAAAGGAAAAAATCGATGCTATTATAAAGGCCGCCCTTACCTCCCCATCGGGTAGAAATAAAAAACCATGGGAGCTTATAATTGTACAAGATAAAAAGTTATTAAAAGCATTAGGGGCAACCAGAGGAAGTGCCTCCTACCATATACAATCTGCTCCATTGGCTATAGTAGTTTTAGCTGACCCTAGTATCACGGATATATGGATAGAGGACACATCCATAATTTCTGTTATTATACAATTGGTAGCAGAATCCTTAGGACTTGGATCCTGCTGGGTTCAAATCAGGGAAAGGTTTGATGTAGACGGAAATACAATAGAATCTATGGTTAAAGATATATTATCTATACCAGAAAATCTCAAAGTAGAATCTATTATTTCCATAGGATATCCAGATGAGGTTAAGGATCCTCACGGGGAAGAGGATTTGCCCTTTGATAAAATCCATTACAATAGATATTTATAATAGAACGCTTTTCCATTATAAGTCCAATATCTATAATAAAAAAATACAAACTTTAACGACCAATCTATGCCTCTTTACGAACAAGTAGAACCTAGCAATCAAAATATCAATTGCTAGGTTCTTTTATTTTAGCAAATTAAGAAAAACCCCTCCTAATATTCCACTCCAAATTCATCTAGGACGCTCTTAACAAATTCCTCATTGGATTTGGTATCTTCTATCAAGAATTTTAAATCCTCTTCCGTTATTCTTTTTACATCTGTGTTTTGAATGCAGTTTCTAATATAGGATCTCCTGGTTTTCTCTAATTGAATTTCTTCAGTGTCTATATAACTTGGATCCTTGGGTAGTATTATATTTTCCCCTGGTATTTCATCTGCTGGGTCCCCTATCAATACTTCAATTCCGTTTTCCTTGGCAAAGGTCAATTGAGGTTGGATATGCTTTCCTGCACCTGTGTATTCCGTCTCCTGCACTACTATTAGTTGGTCTTGATCCATTTCCTGGGCTAATTTAAATGCGGCTGCTAAAGATGTATTTCCAGCTGGTCCTCTTTCTAATCCTTCTATCTGGGCTAGTACTTCTGTCATATAGAATACAGTTCCCTGGCTTACCGTTACATATCTATCCATATATCTTAACGGTCTTGCTGCTGATCTTGGGACGTCGGATCTGTCTGGCCATGTGGCAAAGGGGATTCCAAATCCAGTGTGTCCTGTGGTGAAGGATTTTTTATTGAATTGGCTGTCACTTGCCATATGAAGTCCTTTGAGGCTTACGCTGGCACCTATTATTTCCGTGTCTGTGGCTCCCGCTTTTATCAGACCTCTTGCCGTTCCTGTTAGGTTTCCTCCCCCTGCGTTGGTTACTACTACCGCGTCTGGATCTCTTCCTTCCATTTCCCTGAATTGCTTGGATATTTCATAGCCTAATGTTTCAACTCCTGCTATTCCAAAAGGAGTGTATAGGGAGGCGTTGAAGTAGCCTGTTTCTTCTAGTAGTACTAAGAAGGTGTAGAATAGTTCTGGGCCTACGGTTAGCTGTACCACTTCTGCTCCATATGCTTCACATTTCCTAGCTTTTTCAACTATCTCCGGCTGACCAAGACCTTTGGAATCGTAACATTCTTGTACTATTATACATTTTAGTCCCCTCATGGCAGCTTGACTAGCTACGGCGGCACCATAGTTGCCACTGGTGGCAGCTATTACGCCTTTGTATCCTAGTTTTTTGGCATGGTAACAGGCTGTGGCGGCCCTTCTGGCTTTGAAGCTTCCCGAAGGGTTGGCTGCTTCATCTTTTATAAATATTCTTGCTCCTTTACCTTCTGGTGCATATATTCTTGCTAGTTTGGTTAAATTTTTAAGTTCTAGTATAGGGGTGTTGCCTACGCCTGTTTCCCCTTGTATTTCTTCTATTTCTTGGAGACTATATCCTGTTTCCTCCATCATCCTCTCATAGTCAAATGCAATGCTTCCGGTTTCAAATTCTCCATAGTCTATTCCCACTGCATTTTTCATTATTTCGCTATTTCTTGCCATTACAGCTTCAAAACTCATGTCCTTACCCATGCTTATTCACCGTCCTTTTCCAGTAAATTGCGTACCTGTCTACCTATATAAAATAGTTCCGGAACACATTTGCCGAAGTCGTGTTCATAGTATGGGTTTACTTCTATTAGGGTTCCTTCCATCTTCCTTCCTATATAGGTTTCTATTTCTACCTTGTCACCTATCCTTGCGCTTTCATCTAATAGAAAGCCCTTGTCCCATAGCTCTAGAGGAACGTTCTGGGTGTCTTCCGGTATGTTGGGTGCTCTTTGCCCCGCCTCTAGTACTATGTTATGAATTCTTACCCAGTCGCCTTTTTTGGCATCCATCTATATCCCTTCCTTTCCTATCTTTCTATCAGTTCCCTCATATCTCCCATTATTGCTCTCGGTACTGGTAGGTCTATCATGGTCTTTAGCCCTGGTGAGGCATTTATAACATGTGGTATCATGTTTACACACATTGCAATAGTCCCTATTCCACCTGGAACCTCTGGAGTGATTGCCATGTCTATGTTGGGAGTTCCTTTAATACTTATATAGTCTCCTGTGTCTACCCCTTCCAGTTGAGGTTCTACTTGTTGAGGGTGGAGCATCTCTATTTTCAATTCCCCATCTACCTTTCCATAGCCCTTCATATTGCAACCGGCTACATCCCCTGCTTGCACTTCTGCATGGGGGGCTTTTCTATATACGCTGGATACTATAGGTTCCCTGTGCAATTCTACCTCTTCACTCAATTCCCAACCTAATGCCTTGGCTATCATCCCTATGGATTCTGGGAATCCTACATGCCCATCTAAATCGTCTTCTTCTACCCTTTTATTGAATTCTTCAACGCTTATTCCTACGCCCTGCCCATGCATTACCGCTGGCCCAAAGGGGGATAGGTTGTTTATTCTTTCAGCCCTTATGCTGTCTACATCTATACAGGCTCCTGTAAGGGTTATTACCAATAGATCCATTATCAGACCTGGATTTATTCCTGTGCCCAATACGGTTACTCCATTTTCCCTTGCTAGCCTGTCTATTTCAGCGGAAAGTTCTGGTTCTTGGGCATATGGATAGGCCATCTCCTCTGCTGTCGATATTACATTTATCTTGTTTTCAAGGCAGTATTTTATCTTATCAAAGGAATCCTTAACAAATGAGTTAGTGGATATTAGTACTATATCAGCTGCGCCTTCCTTTATTATTTCATCGTAGCTTCCTATTATGATATCGGGCCCACTGCCTCTTTCCACATCTAGGTATTCATACATGCTCTTTCCAAGCCTATAGGTTCTTCCTACAACTCCTACTATTTCCACTCCTTTTTTATTGAGGAGCATCTCCGCCATTCCCTTTCCCATGGCTCCAATGCCCCAAAGTATTACCTTTACCTTTTCGCCTTTCATAGCTACACCTCCTGAGGTTTTATCAACGATAAATCCAGTGTGAGAATATATTTAGTTATCTCCCTCTTCCCAATTGGATCTCAATAAAATGGGCCGATTTACGGGAAAAGAGAGACAACCAAAATATATGCTTCTATACTTTTAATATACTTTTAAACCTTCTCTTCTTCTCGTTCGAAGAATTCTTTTGTCAGCTTAACTACCGTCCCACTTAACATGATTACAGCTACAAGGTTGGGTATGGCCATTAAACCATTGGCTGTATCTGCAAGATCCCATACAAATTCTAATCCTCCCATAGAACCTATTACTATGAATATTACCCAAAGTATTCTTATAGGAATGATCACCTTGCTACCAAATAGATAATCCGCTGCCCTTTCGCAATAATAATTTGCAGATATTAGGCATGAATATCCAAATAAGATAGCTGATACTAATACTACATAACTCCCTATATTCCCCGGCAACGAACTAGCAAAAGCCCTCATGGTTAACGCAGCACCCGATACACCTGTGACCCATTCTCCAGATATTACTATAGAAAGTCCAGTTATAGTTCCAATTATTAATGTATCTACAAATACCTCTATTGCTCCCCAAATTCCCTGTTCAGTAGGATGATTTACCTTAGCGCTACAATGAATAATAGGTGAACTTCCTATTCCAGCCTCATTGGAAAATAGTCCCCTAGCAGTTCCGATGGTTATCATCCTTGCCATCGTAGCTCCAGCAAATCCCCCGGTGGCCGACGCCGGGTTGAAGGCAGTACTAAAGATGTCGTAGAACGCTCCTGGAACCTTATCTATATTTAATATAATTATAGCAAGTCCTGCTACTACATAGATTCCGCTCATAATAGGAGTTAAAAATTGACATACTTCACCTATCCTTTTTATTCCTCCCAATATTACCATTCCAGATAGAATAGCAAATATTATTCCAGTAATAACCGGTTTAATACCCCACTGCTCCTGTACCGACATAGCTATAGTATGAGTATCTACGATGGCTCCAACTATGAAATAAGCTATAATTACCATGATACTAAAAAATACCGCCATCCATTTCTGTCCTATTCCCTTTTCTATATAATACATGGCACCACCCGAGAAACTGCCATCTCCTCTCCTTTCCCTATAATGTATTCCCAGTGTAACCTCAGCAAACTTCGTTGCCATACCAAAAAATGCTGATACCCACATCCAAAATAATGCTCCTGGTCCTCCTATACTAACCGCAGTAGCAACCCCAGCTATATTACCAGTTCCTACCACTGCAGCTATAGATGTTAATCCCGCTTGGGCAGAGGTTATATCTCCTTCCCCTTCGTCATCTTTAACAAAGGCTTTTTTTATGGTGTTTCTGTATATATAGGGAAATTTAAAAATCTGAATAAACCCTAATCGCATGCTTATAAATATCCCCGTTCCCACCAATAGGGCAATCATATAAGGCCCCCAAACCAAATCATTAAGCCAATCATTAATTCGATAAACTAAATCCACAATTATGCACTCCTTTCATAATTTTTATAGATATACCTGGAACCCCAGACACCTATGTATAGTTGCAAAAATAGTGCCAATTGTCTTAATGTTTTACAAACTCTATCAAATGCGATATAATAGACCTGTTTAAAATATTTCATCCTAACGACAATAACTATTTTATAAGAAAAAACATGAAATTAATTTCAATTATGAAATTAATTTCATGTTTTTGGTGCTTTTCCTTATCTTAGCCCATATTCTGAAATTTTGTTATAAAGTTGCCTAGTCGTTATCTCCAAGCATTGTGAGGCCTTAGTAACATTTCCATCATATTTATCCAATACCATCTTGACATACTTAGCTTCGAATTGTTTTCTAGCTTCTTTTAATGATCCTATGCTTGAATTAAAAGAACCTGTCAAATCTAACTTCTTATTGTCTATGGGTAGGTCCTTAACCTTAACGATACCCCCCTCCGATAACACTACTAATCTTTCTATAATATTCTTTAATTCCCTTATATTTCCCGGATAATTATAATTCAATAAAAATTCCTTAACCCCATCTTCTATCTCTATTACCCTTTTCTTCAACTCAGATTCTATTTTGCTGAAAAAGAAATCTATTAAATGAGGTAGATCTTCTCTCCTGTCCCTGAGTGGTGGAATCTCTATAGTTATGGCATTTATTCTATAATAAAGGTCCTCTCTGAAGTCACCTTCTTCTAATGCCTTAGATATATCTCTATTGGTTGCAGAAATAAACCGCAGATCTACCGGTATGCATCTATTACTCCCTATCCTCTCTATTGATTTAGTCTCTATAGCCCTTAATAATTTTATTTGAGTACTCAAAGGCATATCCCCTATCTCATCCAGGAAGAGAGTCCCACCATCAGCCTCTTCAAACCTACCTATCCTTCTTTCAATAGCGCCTGTGAAAGCCCCTCTTTCATGTCCAAAGAGCTCCGACTCCAATAAACCTTCCGTAAACATATGACAGTTTACAGGAACAAAATGTCCTTCATTCCTAGGGCTAGCCTCATGGATATACCTGGCTAAAACTTCTTTGCCTGTACCCGATTCCCCTAGGATTAATATGCTTAAATCACTATCGGCTGCCTTACGCGCTATATCTAGAATCTGTTGAAAATTCTTATTCTTACTATCAAATACATAATCTTCCTTTCTCGTCTGATTTCTAAATATACGATTATCTTTTTCTAGTTTTTTAATCCTAGTAATTTTCTCTATATCCATTAGCAAAGATTCTGGATTATGACTCTTTATAAAATAGCTAAAAGCGCCTTTCTTCATGGCCTGCACGGCGCTCTCAACCGTACCATAGCCAGTTACTAAAATAACTTCTATCCCTTTATCTATATGCTTTATTTCATCTAGTAGCTCCAATCCGTTCATGTTTTTCATCTTAAGATCGGTTAGCACCAAATCATAGTTCTCTTTCTCAATATTATTCAATGCTTCCTCTGCTGAGCTACATGCATGTACTGTATATCCTTCATTTTCTAATATCATTTGAAGTACTTCTTGGTGCTTATACTCATCATCCACTACTAATATCTTAAAATCCTTCATGCTAATTACCCCCTCTTTTCTTTCGGTAAAAATACCTCAAAAATAGTTCCCATATTATGTTGGCTGCTTACTTCTATTGTTCCTCCAAGTTTTTGAACCTCGTTATAAACTATATATAACCCTAAACCAATCCCTTCACCTGCCTTCTTAGTGGTAAAAAAAGGATTGAATATATCATCTATATTTTCTTGCTCTATGCCCTGGCCCGAATCTTGAAATTTTAAAATAATTCCCTTTTCTAATCTTTCACAGAACACATGAATCCACCCCTTTTCCTTTATGGCCTCTATGGCGTTATCAATAATATTTATTACTATATGCTTTAAAGATTCTTCATTTGCATATAGCTGTAAATCGTCGGGGCAAACAAGTTTCCATTCAATTTTCTTTTCATCCATTCTCTTATCTTCCAATTCCAATATATTGGTTATAAATTGACCTATATTGATGATTGTCCAATATTCCTCAGAGTCCCTGGAGAAATCTAGAAGATTATTTATTATACGGCCTATCCTTTCTACTGAAGAATCTATAACATCTATAGCTTTCATATTTTTTCCCATCAAGCTACTTCTCAGTATATAGCAATAATTTCTTATAAGCCCCAAAGGGTTTCTTATTTCATGGGCAACTCCTGCTGCCAATTGACCTATAGCTACCATTTTATTTTCTTGTAAAATTTGTTTTTCCATAAATTTGAATTTAGTAACATCTTTAATCACGATTAATAATTGGTCTAAAGAGTTTTCAATGGATTCTAATATAAACATATTTATTACATAGTAAGTGTTTTTATACCGCAACTCCTCTTCATCATTCACTATATTTACTTTTCCTTTATTGAAAATATTCAATTTTTTATTTAAATATTCCAAAATGTTCCATCTAGAAAAGTGAGTTCCCACTATATATTCCTTCCGCTCTCCAATATAGTTTTGAAAGGACTTATTACAATTGGTGATCCTACCATCAGAATCTACAACCACAAGAAAATACCCTAGTGCATCAAAGGTCACTTGCAACTCCATCCTGCTTTGATGCAATTCCTGTGTTCTTTCTTTCACCTTTTCCTTTAATCTATCATTAAATATATACATTATAAATAGCATAATGATGCTTGCAATAAGGACCATACCAACCCCTAGTATCAGATTGTCGCTAATTCTGCTTTTCTCTATGGATCCTGATATGCCAAACCATCTTTGTTGTATCTTTATAACAAAATCTTTTTTCTTTAAATTCAATATGCCCTTATTTAGTATATCCAATAATTTTTCTTCAGACTTTGGTACTGCTAACGCTACGTCCTGTTCATATAGATAAGGGTCTAAAATTTGTATTTCATCTATGATACCTAACTTATCACTAATATAACCAATTACAGGCTCATCTCCCACAACTGCATCCACCTTACCATCTTGGAGAAGCAATAGCGCATCGTGTATATCCTTGGTTAAAACATATTCAACGCTTGGAATGGTCTTATCTAAGTATTCTATAGCATAGTCTCCATTAGGTATGGCTACCTTCCTTTGCCTTAAATCCTGCACTCCTTGAATTTGGTTTTCGGATGAGCTTACTACTATGACCCCTTTTAACTTATAGATTGGCTTTGAAAACCTGAAATATTTTTCCCTTTCCTTACTTGGAAATGCATCGCAAACATCTGCATTACCCTTCATCAGGGCTTCTAGGGTATCCTCCCAAACCAGCGGCCTTAACTCAATATTGGTTTCCAACTCGATGGAAAGCGCTGTCATATAATCTATGACCAATCCCCTATATTGTTTGTTTTGCTCCTCTATAAAGGAAATAGGAGGTGCATTTCTATCTGACACACAGATTATAGTTCCTTTATCCTCTAATAATTTTCTCTCCTGTTCCGAGAGTGGCTGAGAATATTTAATAAATTCATATAAATTGATATCATATTTAATATTAACCATTTGACTTATTAGGATTATAATTATCATGAAAAGGCATAAAAAGTAAGCTCTCTTTCTCATAATGTAGCCCCCATTGACCAATATTTCAACCGTTATATTTAGACTAAGGTTCGAACAAAGCTCCATACGACATGAATTATATCATACTTTAACTTTCTTATGATATAATGAGATCACTATTATATTTGGAGTTGACCATCTATGTATATAGATTTTTTATATGATAAAGAGGATATCAATTATATTTCCGGACATATATTTAAGGGAAAGAGCTATAGGTGTAGCTATATTAGATATAAAACCCTGTATAAAAACCCTGCACCTGGCACCGAAAATGTAGAGCTTTATTCTTATCAACCCAAAATAGAAGTGCGTGCTTCCGCCCTAATACTTCACGGATTGGGTAGCAGAAATATTAAATTTCTACTTTGGCTTGGACCTCATCTAGCCAATGCAGGGGTAAATACCAATATACTAATATTGCCCGGTAACTATACCAGGGTAGAAAACAACTCGGTAAGCGGAAAGAGCTACCTCTATCCTAATATTAATTCTATGTATCGATTTTGGGAACACGGGGTTGTAGATACTTTGAGCACAATAGACCTATTGCAACAGTCGGGTTTCTGGAAGGAAAATAATATAATCCTTGGATATTGTTTAGGAGGGATGATATCTACAATAGTTGGTGCTTTAGAAACTAGACTGAATCATTATCTATTTATGACTACTGGTGGGCATATTCCTCAAATATTGCATCAATCCCCCACAACCGCCTTCGCCAGAAGATTATTTGATAAGGGTCTAAAACCTGATTTTTATTTAAATGATAAGGATAAATTGTACGATACCTACGATGAACAGTTCCCTATAGTAAAAAATATGACCTTTAACGAGATAGTGTACAATGCAGATATACATCCCTTATTTAAAATAGACCCTATTTCATATGCTCACCTATTGGATATGAAAAAAGTCACTTTTGTCGATGCGTATTTTGATTCCACGTTGTCCATACCTTCTCGTAAAATACTATATGATGAAATGTATGGAGCTAATAGAAAGGTGCTTCCTATTAGCCATATCAACTGGTTACCCTTTAGCTATTTTATCGCTAAATATATACTTCATAAACTCAATATAAATGCACAGGAAGCAAAAAGGGCATTATTGACTAGGGAATCCATCGAAAATCCCCTGGAAAAATAGATTGCAGTGATAGCCTATGGATAGATTAAAGAAAAATTGAGGACACCCTATTTTATAGTAAATAAGATCCATCTATTTATAATTTTCATACTGCTTACCATTAAAGATATAACCCTGGGCATCTACTATTTTTGGTATCCCTAATCTTCCTTATATGGAAAGCATTAGGGCAAAAATCCCCATACAAAGTGTAATTTTTTAGCTTCAAAAGACTCAGCTGTGGTAAGTATCGGTTATAGATATGGGTATAAACAAATACAATTGAAGACAATAATATATACGACTATTATTCTCCTATCCATTGGATTACCAAGGATATGGTACCCTGCCTATTTGAATCATTCAACAAATTTACTAAGAAACTAAGGGAATTGAGAATAAAGCACACCTTTCTAATTCGCAAAAGAGGTGGGCATTCATTCGATACCGGGTTAAGAGATATTTTAACGGTGCATATATTGGAGAGGACCACAGGATATATTAAAAAATGATTATGTAGGTGATCACATATGATAATTACAAAGATTGAACCTCAAAAAAATAAAGATAGGGTCAACATATATATAGATGATAAATTCGCCTTCGGAATTACAAAGGAGATTCAATATAAGTATAACCTGGCAGAAAACATGGAGATCGATGAGAAGTATATAGAAAAGGTGTTAATAGAAGAGGAACAATCCAAATGCAATAATTTCGCTTTAAGATTTCTTGGATATAGGCAGAGATCAGAAAAAGAGATAGTAGATAGGTTACAAAAAAAAGGATTCAAACCATATATCATTGACAACACCTTAGATTATCTAAAGGATTATGGTTTGATAAATGACCTAGAATTTGCCAGATCCTTTATGAGGGATAAAATTCATATAAACAAACACGGCCCCAAAAGAATCAGATACGATCTATACAAAAAAGGTATTTCCCAGGCAATAATCGACAAGGTCCTCGATGAGGATGATGGTGAATATGATAGGGCACTTAAACTAGCCCAAAAAAAACTTCCCTCCTATAGGGAAGATAACAGAGCTGCAAGATATAGAAAATTAGGTGGGTTTCTTCAAAGAAGAGGGTATTCTGCAGATTGCATATATAGGGTACTAAATAAATTGATCAAGTAAGTGGTGATATAGATGTGTTATGTATATATCTTAGAATGTGCAGATAAGTCCTTATATACCGGATGGACCTTAAACTTAGATAGTAGGTTAAAGACTCATAATGAAGGAAAGGCCTCAAAATATACTAGAAGTCGACTGCCTGTTAGGTTGGTATATTTTGAAACCTATGATAATAGGATAGAGGCTCAAAAAAGGGAATGGCAAATCAAACAGCTCAGTAGAAAACAAAAGCTTAACCTTATTAAAGGTTAGGCTTTTATTTGTTAGTCTCTATTATATGGGGCATTGGATTATAATGACTAATTCCCAAATTTTTGGTCTCCACCTCACCGCTTTTATGCTCTATAACTATGCTGGATTCCACCGTCGCTCCATCTATTCCCTTTATTATTACTCTTTCCTCCCCTTTTTGTAGTTCCAAATTTTCTCTATAATATATAGGTGCCTCAACTACGTTCATAATTTTATGATCCCATCTTACCTTTGGGGGCAACTTCTGGCCGTAAAGAGCTATATATAGCCTATGTCCAACCATTTCAGACCATATTAAAATAGGTGCTTCAGTGTTATTTCTAAATTTAAAATCCTTAGCCCCATAGGCAACAGTTGCATCTTGGCCGTAGGGTACATAATTTACCGGCATGCTATGATTATGCCTTTCAATTATATCCAAATTACTCAGTATAACCCCGTTATATAGGGTTGAGGCAATTTTACAGACTCCCCCACCTTCCGTTTGAACTATATTACCTCCAGAATATGAGGCTCCCTCTCTATAACCCCTAGATTTAGTATAAGGACCTAAGGATTGATTTTGTGAGAACACCTCCCCTGGTTCTACCACCTTTCCTCTAAGAGCATCAGCTGCAAGTTTTACGTTATATTCTTCGCCAGGCAATGGATCTAGCAATACGGAACAGTAGGCTCCCATTAACACTTGGGTATTATTCCTATCCTGTGCTTTTAAAAAATGCTTATCATCTTCCCAGGGTGGATTGGTAATGCATCCAGATACTTCTGGTTTATCCACTTTATCCGTATTAAAAGTTGATTCAAGTCTATTAACTCCTATTATTTCCTCTTCAATACCCCTGCTTGTGTTCACCTTTTCAGTAGTATATGATTCCAAGGCCAATAACATGGCTAAGTTAGTCATAAATATAGAGTATCTATCCTTTCCCAAGTAATAAACATCTCCTTTTGCTCTATTTCACAGTCTGATATGATATAGTTTTCTACTCCAATTAAAAAATATTCATAGCCATATTAAAAAGCTTTACTTAGGCATTGATTATGATAAAATCTAGGTACATGGTATGGATAATCGAGGTGGTAATTATGCATGATTTTTTTAAAAATATAGAATCCAATCCAATAATAGCGTCGGTAAATGATCTAGAACAGCTACAAGCTGCCATAAATTCCCCATGCAACAATATATTCCTACTTGCAGGTAATATCTTCAATCTAAAAGAAATAGCTTATAAGGTAAAAACCAAGCAAAAAGGCCTATATATACAGGTGGATTTGATAGATGGTTTTTCTAAAGATACCTGGGGGCTAGAGTATATAGTTAAGAATATATATCCAGATGGAATAATTACAGTCAAACCAAACTTGGTAAAGATGGGTAAGGATCTAGGTGCCTTTATAATATATAGAGCATTTGTCAACAATTCCATACTCTTAGAAAAGGAGATACATTCCATCAAGGATTATAGGCCCAATGTAGTTGAAATACTTCCTGGAATAATGCCGAAGATTATAGATAAAATCCATCTGGAAACCAATATCCCAGTAGTTGCCAGTGGACTTATAATGGACAGGGAGGATATTGATGTATGTCTAAATTCCAAGGCCATTGCCTTATCTACGAGCAATAAGGATTTATGGTATAGCAAGTAATCACTTCAATGGATAAGCCTTATTATCTAAAAATTCTTCCTCCCAAGCTAAGGCATACTTACCTATAGCCCACTCGCTCATAATAACCCTTTCTGCACTGTTTAGCTCTATCTCAGCTTCCGGTGCATAAGCTATCTCCCCCTCATCTATCGGATATATCAACATCGCATTATGGGTTAATGCGACTAGCATATCCTCATGTGGGGATATAAATGCATCGACCGCCTCTGGTATTTTAATCTTTATCCGATTCCACGATATGGGTAATTCATCATACTGGACCAGTTCCTTTGGAGGTGTTGCCTTTATATTGAAATCCTTATAACTGTATTGATTATCCTCAACTATATCCAATCTACCTCTAAATATCCAATGTCCACTTCTTCTAAATAAACCAAAGTTCTCCTCATTGGGTTTTAAATCTATAGAACTGCTCTTCTGGTCTACATACTTCGTTCTTATGGCTTTTTTAGCTCCCTCCATAAAGGCCTCTCTACCAATTTCTCCAGATACATCAGAAATTTTTAAGGGTCTTTCCTTATCTAGATGATCTATCATATGCAATTCCAAAACTCTTTCTCCCTTACCTAAATAGTGAGTTTTTTCCACTGAAATATAATCGTTTCCTATATATAATATGTTCTTAAGGGTTCTGTCATCTTTATGTCTATTAAAATCTTTTCTATCATTATTAACTTCATTAACCTCCAATTCTAAATCAGATGTTTGACCTAGGCTAGATACTACTATTCTATCGTTAACCTTTCTCCCCAGTTTTATCCTATCCACCTCCACCTTAGAAAACCCCTTCTTTCTAGGCAAAAATATATCCTCCATTTCATATATACTCGCTATACCCTGGAAATCCCTTCTTATAAAGATGGTTCTATATTGCCAATTGGCTAGACCATCCTCGGTTCTATTCAAGTCCAAGGATTTAAGCCCAATCAATATGCTAGAATTGGGTTCTTCATCTGCTCCCATATCCGCTGCTTTAATCCCTGCCTTTCTATCCTTATAATATTCCGCTATAAGCTCAGGCTCTATATGTTCAGCAACCTTTTCCATTATAAAAAATGTACCCTTTATGCCAATAATAAGCTTGTTCTCGGATAGCTTAATATATTCGTTAAATATTTGATCTTCACATTCTACCGATACTATTTGTACCTCATCCTGATCTATATTTAAATATTCTGGAGCAACCTTATATCGATGTATCAGATAATCATTAGGATCCGCTACCTTTATCTGGAAGGATGGCTCCCAACAGATATCCTCCCCTATGGTAACCAATTTTTCATGAAATAAAGCTTCCTTGCCTACATAAGCCCTAGCCATATCTTCATCTATCTCGGGGGTGCTTCCAAGTTTATAATCCTCTATAACCCATTTCCCAGTGATAGGCAATATCCTATTCCTAGGTGCCATTATATTTTCCGATAAATTCATATTGCTTGGTCCACAAGCTACTAATAATAAGGACAATATTATCAATATAATCCAATACGATAGCCTTTTAATCACCTTGTACCACTCCCTATTGGAAAGGACACTTTAACCTTTGTCCCCTTATTCAATTGACTTTCTATTTCCATAGAACCACCATGCAGATCCATTATTTCATCGCATATAGAAAGCCCCAATCCGCTATTTGATCTGCTATTTTTTCCCTTATAAAATCTTTCCTTAATATGTGGAATATCCTCCTTGGCTATTCCGGAACCGTTATCCTCTATTTCAATTACTACCATATCCTTTTTATGACTAGTTTTTACCGAAACCTTGCCCCCCTTAGGTGTAAATTTAAACGCATTGTCTAACAGATTGATAAACACTTGCTTGACCCTATTTACATCGGCAAGTATAATGGGTAAGTTTGATTCTTGAAAAACCTTTAAAGATATATTGGATTCCTTCGCCTTAGGCTGTAATTGCTTGCTAATCCTATCCACTATATCCCCAATATCCACCTCTTCCCTATTCAAGGCAATCCTTCCAGATACAAATTTCGAAAAATCTAGTAGTTCATCTACCATATTCCCCAACCTATCGCTTTCCTGCTCTATTATCTTTAATCCATCTTTAAACAGGGGATTTTTACTCAATTGTGCTCCTTGTAGAGTGATAGCCCAACCCTTGATGGAAGTTAGGGGGGTTCTCAGTTCGTGGGATATGGAAGATATGAAATCATTTTTAAGCTGTTCCTTTCTTATAAGCTCGTCAGCCATATAATTTAAAGTGTCGGAAAGTTTCCCAATCTCATCATTAAATTTTGTTCCGGATCTAACTTTCAGCTGACCAGCGGCCATCTTTTCTGCCACCTTCGTTATATCTTCCAATGGTTTTATTATGGTGTTGGCTAATAAGAGACTAACCCCTCCAGATATGAAAATTACCACCAATCCAAATATAAGTAATACCTTAGCAATACTATTTATTATGCTGTTTGTTTCCTCAAGGGATGTAATAAACCTCAATACACCTACAATCCTATCTTCTATCTTCAATGGATATGATATCGCCATAACTGGTGATGTATCATATTCCACACTTCCAATCCAAACCCCTTTTTCCCCATCCAAGGCCATTAATATATCGCTAGTATCTATTGCATTGAATTGATGGATTACTCCTATTGAATCCATTAACACCTTACCTTCCAAATTTAATATTTGAACCTGGGCATCTGTTTGATATAAAAATACATCTATATCATCGATTATCATATCCTCTAGGTTTGTAGCAGAAAAGTACCTAGAATAGATATCCGATGTAAATAATAGTTGATTGAATAGTATCTCCTCTATACCTCTATAATAATAATGTCGCACTCCATTGAATAGGAATATCTCCAGTATCACCACGGTGATGATTATAACTAACATAAAGTTTCCTACTAGCCTTTTTCTTATACTGGATTTCATGTTGTCCTCCTAAAAGTTATTCCTTATCTCTCCACCTATAGCCTAATCCCCACACGGTTTCAATATAATAAGGCTTACTAGGTTCATCCTCTATCTTAGAACGCAATCGCCTTATATTCACATCCACAATCTTTGAATCCCCCATAAAATCGTATCCCCAGACTAAATTCAATATTTCATCCCTAGTAAAGGCTCTACCTGGGTTACCAATGAATAGCTTTATTATTGAGAATTCCGTAGGAGTTAAATCTATTTTGCTTTGACTTTTAAAAAACTTTCTAGAATATGTATCCATAGTAAAAGGGTCATAAATGATCATATTAGGTGCTTCCCCTATAGATCCTTTAATCCTTCTGAGAAGGGATTCTATCCTAAGGACCAATTCCCTTGGATTGAAAGGCTTTACCATATAATCATCTGCTCCATGTTCCAACCCTATAATCCTGTCAATATCTTGGGATTTTGCGGTAAGCATTATTATTCCGATTCTAGGAAATTGTTCCCTCAACTTTTTACACACCTCAAACCCATCTATGCCAGGCAACATTATATCAAGTACCACTAAATCTATCTCTTCTTCCTGCACAATCCTAAGCCCTTCCTCACCTGTTTCAGCCTCCCTAACCAAAAAATTGGCCCTCTCAAGATTTATCCTAACAAACTTTCTTATGGATTCTTCATCCTCCACAATGAGTATGTTGCCAGCTAAGTCCATAGATATCCTCCTTCCGCCTTTGCTAAAAAATTTAAAAAAGTTGGCATATACATATAGGATACTATAAAAGGCCCAATTATTCATTACAAATTTATGACATATATATGGCCGTTTCTGCCATAGTAAAAGCCTTCCTTGCATCTAAATAATGCGCAAAGAAGGCTTTTTTTGATCTTTTATGATACTAAGCCCCCAAATTGGGATTTATATAGATTCGCATATATAGAGCCCTTATCCAGCAATTTCTCGTGGCTTCCCTTTTCAGCAATTCCCTTGTCCGTTAATACCAATATCTCATCAGCGTTCTTTATGGTAGATAGTCTATGGGCAATTATCAAGGTTGTTCTTCCCTTAGACAATTCTTCCAATGAGGATTGAATTTGTATTTCAGTTTCATTATCTAACGCTGAGGTGGCCTCATCCAATATTAAAATAGGTGGATTCTTCAAGAATAACCTCGCTATGGATATTCTCTGCTTCTGTCCCCCTGATAGCATTACTCCCTTCTCCCCTATATAGGTGTCATATCCATTAGGCAATGTGGATATAAAATCATGGATACGTGCCTTCTTAGCTGCCTCTATTATTTCCTCCTCCGATTTGCTAGGATCCCCATAGGATATATTGTCCATTATGGTGCCTGTAAATAAAAACACATCTTGTTGTACTAGTCCAATATTCTGCCTAAGGGATTTTAGTTTGATATCATTTATATTTATGCCATCGATAAATATTCGTCCTTCATCTATTTCATAGAATCTAGGTATCAAATGACACAAGGTGGTCTTACCTGCGCCGGATGGACCTACAATGGCAACTGTTTTACCCTGTTGAATCTCTAGATTTAGATTGGATAGAACCTTATCCTTATCATCGGCATAGCTAAAGGATACCCCTTCAAATTTGATATTCCCTTTTACATCCTTTAGCTCTATAGCATCTTCCTTATCTACTATATCCGGTTCGATCTCCAACACCTCTACAAACCTCTCAAATCCACTCATACCATCTTGAAATTGTTGCATAAAATCCGATAACCTTCTTATAGGCTGCATAAAGAAGTTTACATACAGCATATAAGCAACTAAATCCCCAACATTTATATAGCCCCTATAGATGAAGTATCCTCCCGCGCTAATCACCAATAGGTTGAGCACATTGGTAGTTAGACCTATGCCTGCAGCAAATTCTGCCATAATCTTATAGGAATGCTTTCTAGCTTCCTTAAACTGATGATTTCCTTTAGCAAACTTTTCTATTTCGTAATCCTCGTTGGTGAAGGACTGAGCTACCCTTATGCCAGAGATACTATTCTCCAGCTGAGCATTTATATTAGCTATTTTTCTTCTAACCTCTCTGAAGGACTCCTCCATCTTTTTCCTTTTAGATATGGCAAACCAAATCATAAATGGAATGGAAGAAAATATGATTAGAGTCAACCGCCATTCTATTCTCACCAACAATATAAATGAACCTACCAGCATCGTTGTAGAAATAAATATATCCTCTGGCCCGTGGTGGGCTAATTCGGTAATATCTCTTAGATCATTTACCAGCCTAGACATTATATGGCCGGTTTTCGTATTATCATAGTATTCAAAGGATAGGGTCTGCAGGTGTGAAAAGAGATCTCTTCTCATATCATGTTCAATATATACGCCTAAAACATGTCCCCAATAGGATACTATATAGTAACTTACATATCTAAATATGAACATTATAATCATTATAACGGTCCATTTAACTAGGAGATCCATCCTTCCCTCTGGGATGATTACATTGACAATATTCCTCGAAACCATGGGAAATATTAAATCAAATACGGCCACAAGTAATGCACAGAACATATCCAATGCAAACAACTTCTTATGCGAACTATAATAGGAAGCAAATTTTTTAAGCAACTTCCCTATTCCCCCCTTCAAAATCAAATTTCATAATCTAATTATGCGGTGACAATCATTGTATCATCTCCATTTATCTTTTGCAATTACCCCAATATCCGAGGCAGCTCATAGGTACTTCTACCCATAAAATACCTCATTATATCCTTCCAGGGGGTCAAATGGATTCCAATTATAGTTGCGAATATCATTATGAATGTACTAAAAAGAATTCCTGTTATTTCCCTAGAACCTTCCATTGCTTCCATATTCAATGGAATAGGGCGTAATTGTGGGTAGTTGGCATGAGGCTTTATGTAAATCGCTATTTATCCTTACAGTCGTATCCTTAGCTCCAATGATGATAATAAGATTTCTGCCCCTCAACTTTAGATGGCTGACATTAATTGCTATAATCAATATAGTGTTTCCTTAAAGATTTTACATAACCTGTCTATTGGGGGGTATGTATTAAATGGGAACACTCGCCTAAGTCTTAGGAATAGATAATATGTTATTATGGACCCATAAGGATATCAAATAGTGCAACATATATATAAAGGCTATTATTCCTGTATCATTTAATAAAAATGCCGCTAATCCCACTATGAGGATTATCCTTCCTTTCCTTTTATCGGGTATATCTACAATACTAAATAATCTTTCTAAAGAATATATCTGGGATATCAATGCGACACTGAAGGGCGGTAATATGGTCAATTTAATGAATTCCCCTACCTTAACCCTGTAAATATTCACCACTTCGCCTATCCCTAAGGTTTTCAGTCTCAATAAAAAATCTATAGCATGACTTTTTTCCGTGCTAAGATAATCAAAATACATATTTGAAATGAAAATTATTAGACCAATAAATATTAGGATAGATAGACTAGCTAAACTAAATCTCCTATCCAATATGTATATATATATCATTATCAAAAATAACAATGTAGATGTTATAAACCCGCCTGTATTTGCTCCATAATTAGCCGATAAAGCTATAATATTCAACATAAAATAAGCAATGCAAATCGCTTTGTTCCAAAACTCACTTGAAATCAGTTTTCTAATAAATAAATAGCTAACTATAGATGAGGCTAGCAATACCCCCATTACTCCATTATTCAATCCATAATACCTAACTCCATAAAACAGGTTGTTAAACCCTATATAGGAATTATAGAGTATTTCTGGATTAAAGAATATGCCAAATATTATAAGTATATAGGTCAATGTTGCAAATAAACCTATGGGATCTATAGCTCTCCCCATTATAAATACGGTAACAAGATAGGTTGTAAGTAAATTTATAAGTAAGTATAATGCTATATTTATATGTAAATTGGATATTCCCATCAATATGGATATAAATATATTTACAACTATCAAATGATTGTAGAAATTTATCCTATCAAATCCTTCCTTACTACCCCTATATATGTAGTATGCAGAATAGACTTGTGCAATACATACCAGCCCATGAAATAAGTAAGCTATAGCCATCAAATTGATAGTCCTTTTAAATATACTTCTAACATGAGATATACTATCTTTTTTCTTTAATATATTTATCCTATTACCTATGGCTAGGGCATCATCTTCTTCACTATTATTAAGCAATTCCACCGATATATCCTCCAAGGTAATAAATCCTTCCCTATTGGTGGAAATACTTTGGAGCATACCCTTTTTGTTTCCATCTATATATGCTACAGGTACTATACTCCTATTAATTATATGCCTCATACCCCCAGAAATGGATTTAGGGACTATCAAAATGCTAGTCCCCTTCAACTTTTTTATATAGTTTTTAAGGAGGTTTAACCTTCCCTCCCTATTATCTATATTATAGGATAGTATAAGGATCTGAGATTTAGATAGGTGGCGATTCGTGTTATCTATTAGCCATTTCTCATCATATACAAGCTCTATTTCTCCTGACTTGAGCCTTCCACGATCATCTGCTCCAATAATAGCCGAAGAATCATTTCCCATATAGGATATACCCTTGTTCCTTAACCTATTTCCCAACAACTTCATATCTATATGATTGAAATCATATATTTCATCCAGCATATCTTTAAATCCTATTATATTTATACTTCCGTCTATATCTTTATATAGCCCTTTATAATGCTTCGATTCAACTCCAACCTTCCTCCCCACCCCTATGGAAAAATATAAGCTTTCAAAGGAATAGGGTTTTCTAGTTTTTAGGTTCATAAAACCTATCCCAAATCCCACATCGGAAAGTAACTTACTTGCATCATCCAAATCCAATTCATCCAATAGGATTACTATAGATTTTTTATCTATTGCATAAGATTTATTGGTAATCACAAATAGTAGCATCAAGGCCAATACTATGATTGAAAGACTTTTTCTCATCATGAACATCCTTAAAATATAATATAATTTACAACGCAGAATATACCTAACATTATTGAAAATATACTTAAAGCCAATTTATATCTACCCAGTATAGATCTATTCTCTTTTACCGCCCTTTTAACCATATTCCTCCTATTACCTATCGTTTCAATAGAATATCTTTCATTGAGTATAATAAAAAAGCCCAATGCTAAAAATGCTGCTCCCATCCATAGCAACTACAACACCCCACTTAATCCTATCTTATATTACATAATACCCTATATTTGCAATCACTCTCACAATCCATGTTCTTTTCATAGTCTTCAATAGAACTATGCTCTATAACGAATTGAATAAAATTCTTTATATTATTGAAATTTTTTTCCAATTCATCCTCACTTATATCAACACCTTCTAGATCGCCGGTTTCCAAAAATAGAATCTTAGCGGTCTTCACCTCTATGCCACTTATCTGCTGAAAGGCGTGAGCATATAGCTGTAATTGGGGTTCATATATATTGAGTAGATGTTTTTTGTTGTAAACCCTGTTGGTCTTAAAATCTAGTATCTCCGCTTTTCCATCTTTTATATTTATTCTATCTATAACGCCGCTTATATAATTATCTCCAGCCTTTAGGTAAAATTCCTTTTCCACATAGAAATGGCTATAATCTTCATTATAATACCTCAAATAATTTTCTATGTAGGGATTTAATTCCCGCATTATATCTGTGCTGTAATCTATCCCAAAGGATTTAACCACATTCCCTATTAGCTCCTTTGGATTAATGCCTTCTCTATAGTATTCACAAAATTTATGAACTATATTTCCTCTAGTAATAGGATCTAATCCTTTGGAGCCCACCAATTCCCCTTTCATATCCCTATCCATTTTAATGCCATGGAAAGGTAACCTCTTATAATACTTCATAAAAAATCGCCTTCTGCATTGTCTAAACTCCATATACTGCGATATGCTAAAGTTAGAAAAGCTTCTCCGATTATATCCAGGTATTTGTCTTGCTAGTGGAGATGCTTTCCATTTAAGGGTTTTAGGTTTCAACAGATCCTCCTGAAACGATTTTACCGACCTCTTAGAAACGTCCTGCTCCTTGATATCCTCTATTATATCCACTTGCTCCATATCTATTAATCCCTTTATCATGGCTTTAAACCCCATAATATTACCTTGATTTCCTATCATAAGCCTTTCCTTTGCCCTGGTCATCGCTACATACAATATCCTTTGATTTTCTTCATTTTCCCTTTGCAATAGATCTTCCTTCAACTCGTTATATAGAATAGCCTTATCATCATACCTTATGCCAATACCCCTATCCTTACCCAACAATGCATAGGGCTGCTGGTAATTAAATCTTCTGGACATCTGGGGCACTATCACTACTGGAAATTGCAACCCCTTGGATTTGTGAATAGTCATTATCTTAACTACATCGGCATCTTCTGTTTCAATCTTAGCCTGGGATTCATCCGTGTTTTCCAAACTATCGATATAATCTATAAAATCCTCTAATGAGCCAGCGATGCTGTTATCAAAATCTCTAGCAATATCCATAAACTTATATAGATTAGCAGCTGCCTGTTTTCCACCTCTTTGAAGCAAGAGGGTTTCCTTATAATAGGTTTGATCTATAAGTTCCTTTGTTAATCGGTGGATCCCGTGCAAACTTTTTTTGATCATAAATTTGTTTAAAATTTCTTTGGCCCTTGCGATATTATCCCTATCTACCTTGTCAATATATAGAATATCTATATCCATTGCCTCCAATATGCTATCTTCCCCATACCTCAATAGCCAATATATCCCCTTATCGGATAGTCCTACCATAGGGCTTCTCAAAAAACCTATGGTGGATATAGTATCATACCTGTTACTTATGGCCTTCAATGCATTCATAATATCTATTATCTCCTGACTTTGGAAAAAACCCCGGCCGCTTATGTTATAATATGGTATGTCATACTCTCTTAACGCTCTCTCATATATATCGATAGATTTGGTAGATCTAAATAGCAATGCAAAATCGCCGTATTCAAATGCCCCATCGGATACCAATTCCCTTATCCTGCTCGCTATCAACCTACTCTCATAATGCCTATAATAATCGCTAGCCTCTACATTGTCAGGTACCTCTAGATCCTTCTTTTCCAGTATCTCCACATCTATCTCGTTTGGAGATATGTAATGTTCCATCAGGCTAGTGTATCTATCACGTGATAGATACACTAGCCTGATGGAACATTACATATCTCCAAACGAGAT
>DUNJ01000184.1 GCA_012839395.1 Tepidimicrobium sp. | reverse complement strand
GTACAATAAAGCAAGGGCAAAATGAAATACTATGATAATTAAAGTACTAGTGAGTTTTTGTCCAAAATTAAGGGGTCAATCCGCTCTCAATGCCTCTCTTATAGCCGATTTTAAACTTGCCCAATCCGTTATACGCTTTTCTTCACACTTTTGCAATGCGTCTTGCACTATTTTTCTTGCCTCCTCCAGTAAATCCTCAGACTCCCTTACATATACAAATCCTCTAGATATTATATCTGGACCTGCAATTACCTTACCTTCCTGTTTACCCATGGTAACTACAACTATTATCAAGCCGTCCTCCGATAAATGTTTTCTGTCTCTTAAAACGATATTTCCTACATCGCCAATTCCCAAACCATCTACTAGGACATTGCCCGATTGAACAAATTGATTCATGGCACCGGAATTTTTCGTAAACTCAATAACCGAACCATTATTAGCTATAAATATATTCTCACTTGGCATACCCAGCTCTTCGGCCAATTCAGCATGTCTTTTCAAATGCCTATGCTCCCCATGAACCGGGATAAAAAATTCAGGTTTAATCAATCTATGGATTAACTTTAATTCCTCCCTGCAAGCATGGCCCGATACATGGACATCGGCAAAGGATTCATATATCACCTTGGTTCCAATCTCCATCAATTTGTTAATAACTCTAGATACGGTCTTTTCGTTACCAGGTATAGGGGTAGCAGATATTATCACCCAATCCCCAGGGGTTAGCTCCACCCTTCTATGTTCTGAAAATGCCATTCGTGTTAATGCGGACATAGGTTCTCCCTGGCTTCCTGTGGTCAATATAACTATCCTATCCCCTGGATACCTATCCATATCGTTAATATCGATTATGGTTCCCTCTTGTACCTTTAAATACCCCATATCCCTAGCAGTATTTACCGTATTGATCATACTCCTTCCGGAGATTATTACTTTTTTATCGTACAATTCAGCTGCATCGATTGCCTGTTGCAATCTATGCACATTGGAGGCAAATGTTGCTATTATTATCCTCCCAGGTGCCTTTAGAAAAACATCCTTAAAGGTTTCCCCTACAACCCTTTCAGACATAGTATATCCAGGCTTCTCCACATTTGTACTATCTGCTAAAAGAGCTAAAACACCCTTTTTACCTATTTCTGCAAACTTATGCAGGTCGATATAATTATCATTTATAGGCGTAAAATCCACTTTAAAATCCCCCGTGTGAAATACGGTGCCCACCGGCGTATTGATAGCTAGAGCAACGCTATCGGGTATGCTATGACTGGTCTTTACAAATTCTATATCAAAGCAACCTAGCTTTATTCTATCATTTGCCTGAACCTCATTTAATTTTGCATTATTAAGCCTATGCTCCTTAAGCCTATTGGTCACCAGCCCCAACGTCAGCCTAGTTCCATAGACAGGCACATCCAATTTCTTAAGAACGTAGGGTAATGCCCCTATGTGATCCTCATGACCATGGGTTAGCACGATCCCCTTTATCTTCTCCTCGTTTCTCAATAAATAGTTGATATCTGGTATTACTAAATCGATTCCCAACATCTCATCATCCGGAAAGCTCAACCCGCAATCGATAACTACAATATCATCCTTATATTCAAAAACTGTAATGTTTTTTCCAATCTCACCCAATCCACCTAATGGAATAATCTTTAATTTATTTGGCTCCCTCGCCATTTTATCATCTCCTCTTAATATTAATTTCTCCATTTTAAAACAATAAAACCATAGGATAAGCACTTAAAAAAATGAATCCCGAAACGGGATTCATTTTTGGCAATTAGCGCAATATCCAAAGAATTTTACGTTGTGATCCACAACCTTAAAGTCATTTTCTTCTTCGATCTGTCTTTCTAAGCTTTTTAAATGATCCAACTTAACTTCCATTACCCTACCACAATCCAAACATATCAAATGATGATGCTGTTCACCCTCTGAATCATAATTCAATTCATACCTATTATATCCATCATCAAAATTTAACCTACAGATTATATTCAATTTTTCTAAAAGTTGCAAAGTACGATATACTGTAGCTATACCGATCTCCGGATACTTAATCTTTACAATATCATAAATTTCCTCAGGAGTTAAATGCTCATTACGATTCTCCACAATTGCATCCAATATAGCTCGTCTCTGCGTGGTCATTTTGTGCCCGTTTTCTTTAAACCTTTTTTTAAGGTTCTCCATATCAATATCCATATTTTCACCCGCTTATTCTTCTATATTATAGGATACCGATATGACACCTATTTGTCAACTATTAGTAAAATTTATTGGAGCTTTTCTTTCTCTATCTCCTCATAGGCTTGGATCACGTGCTCTAATTCCTCGTCGTTATCAATCCCAACCAAAATCGGTTGCCCATCGCTATCATATTCGATCCTCAATAGGTAGGTCAATTCATCCAAATCCCCCAAAGGTAGCAATGCAGCATAGTCTGAATCATTTAGCCCAAAAGTTGCCAATATCTTAAAATCCTTTTCATTTCCCGTTTCATCCAATAAAGTTATTATATCACTCATATATTCACCTTCTTATATTTTATCCAAATATGACTGCAATATATAAGTTGCAGCAACTTTATCTATTACCCTCTTTCTACCCTTTCTACTTACATCACCTTCTATCAACATTCTTTCTGCAGCTTTTGTGGTCAATCGTTCATCTTCCAATACGATGTCTAAATCAAATTTCTCCTTCAATTTATCTACAAAGTCCAATACCTTTTCCCCTTGAGGCCCTATGGTATTATTCATATTCTTAGGTAGCCCTACCACCATCTTAATTATATTATATTCTCTAATAATATCATCGATTCGGTTCATATCCTTTCTAAGACCTTCCCTCCTAACGGTCTCCAACCCCTGAGCCGTAATCAACAGAGGATCACTTATAGCTATACCAATGGTCTTATCTCCTACATCCAATCCCATAATTCTCTCCATATATCCCACCTACTATGTCTTTTTATAAAAAACATCCCCACTACTGGCCATGCGCCCCTTCAGCATCTAAAGTTTGAAATAATATGAATATGGTAAGTAAATTCATTGCTATAGCCGCTAGCATTACACCCGAGTCATTAAATAGAAATCCTATTATACACCCTACTATAGAACTTAAAATTCCTTTTCCCATCCTCCCATCCAGTAAGCCATTGATGCTATCCCGCCTTCTACATACGGCAGCTACTTGGCTAAATATGCTAATTAGCAATACCTTAGACCAAATAGATGTTCTCAGGAGAGCTAGGTTCATCGAGAGCTTCCTATGCACTATATTTTTTATTATGATACTCCCCCTTTCACGCAACAATATTAAACTACTGCCTAGATGCGTAGGGCTTGGATTCAATCTTATATCTACATATCCCATGATTCCAATGGCTACAAGGACTATAAGGATCGATATGATTCCATACTTAAAGCTCAACCGCTTTTCCACCATCTCCAAAATAAAATATATAGTAGCAGACAATATAGCAATAGTACCTCCAACATTAGCCCCAAATCTGGGATGAGCTACCAATATAACTGAAATCCCTAAAAAAAGTATGGGTATAATCCTATTATAATATTTCTTATATAGCATACCGGTACATAGAGTTGTGGTTGCCAAAAAAACACCCATCAACTCATTTCCAATTCCAAAATACCTAGCCCCAATAGCTGGATCATGACTAAATACGGAAAACCTGGTAATTAAGCCATTAAGCAGTAAGTCCAATAGAATCGCTATAAAAGATAATGAGGATATAAAGGTCATTACTCTCTTTCCACCATATTTGATGACTAATATACTGTATATAAATAGCACAATAACCGAACTAAGCATGAACTTGTACATATTATCATTTATGAATAAAGAATTCAATATGAATATCAATGGTATGCCATATAATATAAGCAATAAGGCTTTAAATAGTCTCTCCATCCTATCTTCTAGTTTTAGTTTGAGCCAAAAAATAGACGATAT
>DUNJ01000183.1 GCA_012839395.1 Tepidimicrobium sp. | reverse complement strand
TATTGATTGGCAAGAGAAAAAAAACCTAACCATGCTAGCTGACTTCTATGAATTTACAATGGCCAATGGTTTTTTTTTTCTCTTGCCAATCAATATTATTCATAATATTTATCTCCTTTTGATTTAATATATAAATCCTAGACATATTAATTATATTCATTTTATGAATATATATTAAATCAAAAGGAGATAAATATTATGAATAATATTGATTGGCAAGAGAAAAAAAACCTAACCATGCTAGCTGACTTCTATGAATTTACAATGGCCAATGGTTTTTTTGAAAATGATATGCAGGATAAAATCGCCTATTATGATATGTTTTTTAGGTCCATACCTGATGATGGCGGATTTGCTATAATGGCAGGTGTAGAACAGTTAATAGAATACATAAAGAGCCTTAAGTTTTCCGATGAAGATATTGAATATTTCAGATCCAAGGGTATGTTCAGTGAAGCTTTCCTAGATTACCTGAAAAACTTTGAATTCCAGTGCGATGTATGGGCTATCCCAGAAGGCACTCCTATTTTCCCTAGAGAACCTATAGTCATAGTCAGAGGTCCACTGATACAAGCTCAGATAATTGAAACCATGGTATTGCTAACTATCAATCATCAAAGTTTAATCGCTACAAAGGCTAATAGAATAGTGAGAGCGGCCGATGGGCGCCCTGTAATGGAGTTTGGCTCTAGAAGAGCTCAGGGATATGAGGGAGCCATACTGGGTGCAAGGGCTGCATATATTGGTGGGGCCATAGGTACGGCCTGTACCATCGTGGACAGGGATTTTAGCATCCCTGCATTAGGTACCATGGCCCATAGCTGGGTACAAGTATTTCCCACGGAGCTAGAGGCCTTTAGAGCCTATGCAAGACTCTATCCTGATAATTGTGTTCTATTGGTTGACACATATAATGTTTTAAAATCGGGTATTCCCAATGCTATAAGGGTATTCAACGAGGAAATAGTTCCTAGAGGTTTTAGGCCAAAAGGCGTCAGGTTGGATAGTGGAGATATTGCCTATCTATCCAAAGAATCTAGAAGGATGCTAGATGAAGCAGGGTTTGAAGATTGTGCTATAGTAGCCTCTAGCAGCTTAGATGAATATGTCATAAGAGATCTATTGAATCAAGGTGCAGAAATAGATTCATTCGGGGTCGGTGAAAGGCTTATAACAGCTAGATCTGAACCAGTTTTTGGCGGAGTATATAAATTAACTGCGGTTGAAGAAGATGGGAAGATAATACCTAAGATTAAGGTTAGTGAAAACGTTGGTAAGATCACAATACCCGGTTTCAAACAAGTCTATAGATTGTTCGATAAGGATAGCCATAAGGCCATAGCTGATGTTATAACATTGCATGATGAAGAAATTGATGATTCCAAACCTTATGAAATATTTCACCCGATATATACCTGGAAAAGAAAAACGTTAACCAATTTCTATGCAAAAAAATTATTGGTCAAGATATTCGATAAAGGCAAATGCGTGTATAATAGCCCACCAATAGATGATATAAGGGATTATTGTAGGGAACAGATAGACAACCTATGGGACGAAGTTCTACGATTTGAAAATCCTCATCAATATTTCGTAGATCTATCTAAACCCCTATGGAATATAAAGAATAGGCTATTGAAACAAAATGAGTAAATTCAATAATTTCTTCATAAATCCCTAACAAAAGGGAGATAGCTAAATAGCTATCTCCCTTTTGTTTTAGAACAAACCAAGCCTTTCCATTATACCTGAAATAAATACTATCAATATGGCTATTGGAGATACTATTTTAAATAGAAAACTCAATGCCTTCACATACCCTACCTGTAAAGTCCCGTTATTAGTAAGCTGCTTTTCCACTATTTTTCTATCCAGTCTCCAGCCAACAAATATAGAGCTTATAAAGGCGGATATTGGCAAGAAGAAGTCAGCCGTTACGTTATCTAGAAAGTCAAATATATTATCTCCAAATAGTTTTATTTCGCTTAAAGGTCCATTGGATAAAGATGCTACCATCCCCAACAATGTTATCAAAGAAGCTGTAATTATGGTAGCCTTTACCCTTCTTATACCAAATCTTTCCATGACATAGGCTACTACCGCTTCTAGCAGCGATATAGTGGATGTTATAGCGGCCAACGCTAGTAATGCAAAGAACATAATTGAAAATATATATCCACCCGGCATCTGCACAAATACATTTGGCAATGTAATAAATACAAGACCGGCTCCACTACCAGGCTCTATACCAAAGGCAAATACCACTGGAAATATGGCAATTCCTGCTAGTAGGGCTATCAATGTATCGGCAATGCTTATATTCAATGAAGTCATGCCTAAATTTTCATCCCTAGGAATATAGGAACCATATGTCACCATAATGCCCATTCCCAAACTCAATGAAAAGAAAGCATGGCCCAAAGCAGCCAATATACCTTCCTTTGATAATTCCGAAAAATTGGGTTTTAGCAGAAAATCCAATCCAGGTTTTCCACCTGGCAATGTAATAGCCCTGATATCTAATATTACGATTATCAATAATAATAGCGGAACTAATACCTTGGATACCTTTTCAATTCCCTCTTCAACACCGGAAGCCACTACAAAGGATGTAAGTCCCATGACTATCAATTGCCAAATAATAGGCCTTACAGGATCTGATGTAAATCCAACAAAATAGTTTTGCACCCCTTCTGCGCCAAGCCCTGCAAATTTATTTAAAGCTGCGCTTACGATATATTCCAATGTCCAACCAGCTACCACTCCATAAAATGATAGAATCAAAAATGCAGCTCCCACCCCTAAAACTCCACTAATAAACCAGGGTTCCTCTGGTGCCAATCTATGGTATGAAGCTATTGCGTTTCTTTTCCCCTCCCTACCGATGATAAATTCAGCTATCATTACAGGAATACCTATTATAGCAACACATAATAGGTAGACTATTAAAAATGCCCCTCCCCCGTATATTCCAGTAATATATGGAAACCTCCATATATTACCCAAGCCTACTGCAGAACCTATAGCTGCAGCCAATAAACCAAAACTTGTTTTGAAACTTTCTCGATCGCTACTCAATTTATCGCCCATTTACGGTCCTCCTTTCAATAATATATGTGGTTGGATTATAAAAAATATACCTTCTTTTTACATGAAGGTCAAGCACTTTTCCAAATAATCAGAAAAATTAAAATTTTCCGTACACTCTAGGTGCTGGTAAGGGATTACAATCTATTTTGATAGCTTTGGCGGAGAGAGAGGGATTCGAAC
>DUNJ01000182.1 GCA_012839395.1 Tepidimicrobium sp. | reverse complement strand
TTATCCCCAAACCTTCCAACAAACCTTTCAATAGTTTGGGGAGTTAGAGATATCTCTGGCACCAAAACTATTGTATCCTTACATATACCTACACTTAGTTGAAAAGATGATCGAACAAGGTAAGGATACAATAGTTTTGGTGCCAGAGATATCTCTAACTCCCCAAACTATTGAAAGGTTTGTTGGAAGGTTTGGGGATAATGTAGCAGTACTCCATAGTAGATTATCTTATGGGGAACGATTTGATCAGTGGAGGAAGATAAAAAATGGAAAGGTAAGGATTGCTGTAGGTGCTCGCTCAGCAATATTTGCCCCTTTTAATAATCTTGGATTAATAATAATCGATGAAGAGCATGAAAGTACATATAAATCTAGTATGAACCCAAAGTACGATGCTATTGAAGTGGCGGAAAAAAGATGCGAACAATCTGGAGCTTATTTAGTTAAAGGTTCGGCTACCCCATCTATAGAAAGCTATTATAGAAGTAGAAATATGGATATAAGGCTACTGGAGTTGAAAAAGAGAATCAACAATAAAAGGATGCCGACCGTTAAGATTATAGATATGAGAGATGAATTGAAAGTGGGCAATAGGTCCATATTTAGCAGGGAATTGCATAGATCAATAATTCAAAACCTTGAAATGGGAAGGCAAACAATATTATTTTTAAATAGGAGGGGCTATTCCACTTTTGTCTCCTGTAGGAAATGTGGATATGTGGTAAAATGCAATGAATGTAGTATACCAATGACCTATCATATGACTGAAAATAGGCTTAAATGTCATTATTGTGGAATGGTAACAGTTCCTCCAAAAGCGTGCCCCAATTGTAATAGTAGATATATCAAATATTTTGGAATAGGCACGGAGAAGGTCGAAGAATATGCAAAACAGGCTTTTCCAATGGCTACGATTAAGAGAATGGATGTGGATACAACCTCTAAAAAAGGAAGTCATGATGCCATATTATCTAAAATGGGAGATGAAACTATAGATATATTGATAGGAACACAGATGGTTGCCAAGGGCTTGGACTTTAAAAACGTTACCCTAGTTGGAATAATTGCTGCAGACACAAGTTTGAATCTACCCGATTTTCGCTCTTCTGAAAGGACCTTTCAGTTGCTCACCCAGGTGGCGGGTAGGGCAGGAAGAGGGGATTTTGAAGGCAAGGTATTTGTGCAAACCTACAATCCCAATCATTACAGTATACAATGTGCCAAACACCATGATTATCTTGAATTCTATCAGAAGGAAATTCTTTTGAGAAAAGAGTTTAATTATCCACCCTTTTTTAATATAATATCAGTAGTGGCATATGGGGAGGATAGGGATAAGGTAGCCTCAAGAATAGAACAGGTCCATGGTTTAATCCTAAAAAACATAAAAAGAAACCGGTTATATAATCAAAAAAGTGAACTTATTGGGCCCTATCCAGCCCCCTTGGAGAGGATAAGGAATAAATATAGGTATCAAATCCTTATTAAATGCCCGGACGAGGATTTGAATAATTTTAAAAGCATTATAAAATGGGTATGTATATTAAACAAATATGGGTTGGACTTTAATGGGATTAAATTCAATATAGATATAAATCCTAACTCAATACTATAATAGGAGGAATAAAGCATTATGGCTATTAGACAAATTAGATACGAAGGGGATCCAATACTGAGAAAGCTTTCAAGAGAGGTTACTGAAATAAACGAGAGGATAGAGATTTTGTTGGAAGATATGGTCGATACCATGTATCATAATGAAGGTGTAGGTTTGGCAGCACCCCAAGTGGGGGTATTAAGAAGGGTGGTAGTTATAGATATAGGCGATGGACCCTTAAAACTTATAAATCCGGTGATAATAGAGGAAGAGGGAGAAAATATAGGTGTGGAGGCATGCTTAAGTGTGCCAAATAGAATTGGTACCGTCCAAAGACCTGAAAAGGTCGTAGTTAGGTATTTGGATGAAGATGGGAAAGAAAAGGATATAGAGGGAACAGGGCTATTGGCCAAAGCTCTTTGTCATGAGATAGATCATCTAAACGGCGTGTTGTTTATTGATAAGATGATAGAAGAGATAGTGCCTAAAGAAGATGAAAGGGATTAAATTTGGAGGGGATTGAATGGATATTGTTTTTATGGGAACTCCAGAGTTCTCGATTCCCGCTTTAGAATCGCTTGATGCAAGTGGGCATAATATAGTATTAGTAGTAACTCAAAAGGATAGGCCAAGGGGTAGGGGAAAAAAAGTCCAGCCTACGCCAATCAAGGCTAAGGCACTAGAACTAGGGCTGGAGGTTTACCAACCCAAATCCATAAATTCTCGAGAGGCCATTGATATGCTGAAGGAGAAATCACCTGATTGTATAGTTGTGGCTGCATATGGACAGATATTGAAAAAAGAAATATTGAAATTGCCTAGGTATGGCTGCATAAACATACACGCTTCCCTTTTGCCCAGGCATAGGGGAGCAGCGCCTATAAATTGGGCATTGATAAGTGGCGATGAAGAGACTGGGATTACCATTATGGAAATGGACCAGGGGTTGGATACCGGTGATATATTAAGTGCAGAAAAAATACCTATAAAGCCTGAAGATGATTCTCAAACTCTTCATGATAAATTGGCTCAATTGGGGGGACAATTAATTGTAGAAACTCTTGATAATATAGGGCGCGGAATGGTAACCAAGCTTCATCAAAACGATAGCCTATCAACCTATGCCCCTAGGCTTTCTAAGGATATGGGTAAGATCGATTGGAATAGCTCTGGCGACGATATTGTAAACTTAGTGAGAGGACTTAAACCTTGGCCTTCAGCCTATACTTCATATAAAAAACAGGATATAAAGATTCATAAGGTCCGAAAGGTTGAAAAATTTTCACAGGAGGATACTGGAATGGTGGTTAAGGTTTCCGAGAAGGGGATATATGTTAATTGTTTAGATAGTTGCATAATTATCGAAGAATTACAGTTCCCTGGAAAGAGAAGGATGCAAGTATCCGAATACTTGAGGGGAAACCAGTTTGATTCTCACGTGAAGTTAGGGTAGTATGAGTTAATTAGAAGGAGGTTTTAATGTGTATTATGGTATGTATGATCTAAATTCGATGATATTTTTAATTCCTGCCCTATTATTTTCTATGTATGCTCAACTAAAAATATCAACATCCTTTAATAAGTATTTAAGGGTAGCTAGCCGTAGGGGGTATACAGGAGGCCAGGTGGCTAGATTGATATTGGATAGGAATGGATTGAACCATGTTGGGATAGAAGCGGTGCCTGGCCAATTAACAGACCATTACGACCCTAGGGCCAAGATGGTAAGATTGTCCAGGGATATATATAGTGGAAGCTCCATTGCAGCGGTATCCGTGGCTGCCCATGAGGTGGGGCATGCTATGCAACATGGAGAAGGATATTTCCCACTTATAATAAGAAATACTATGGCGCCTGTAGTCAATATTAGTGCCAGATTTGTTTGGATATTGATTCTATTAGGACTGGTCATAAGCCCATTTCTATTAGATGTTGGAATCATGTTATATTTAGCAGTAGTCCTGTTCCAGGTCATTACCTTACCCGTAGAATTTAATGCTAGCAGAAGGGCATTAGCTCAGCTAGAAAAGGGGATAGTATTTGAAGAAGAAATGGGAGCTTCAAGGGATGTATTACAGGCTGCTGCTTTAACTTATGTTGCTGCAACCTTGGTAGCCTTAGGACAGTTGCTAAGGTTGTTATCGCTATCAAACAGGAGAAGATAATATAAAATAATTTT
>DUNJ01000181.1 GCA_012839395.1 Tepidimicrobium sp. | reverse complement strand
TGGAGCTATGTTATGAGTGAAGAAAATCCATCTATTACAGAAGAGTTTAAAAATATAGAGGTAATTTTAACCAATGTAGCAACTTTAGAAAGGCAAAATTTGGTAGTGTTGGAGCCAAATGAGCCAACGGTCAACGTAAAGGTTTCCGGGAAGAGAAATGATCTAAACAAGATTACCAGGAAGGATATTGTGGCGAGGGTAGATTTAAGTGGGTATCAAGAGGGCAGTAGAAAGGTGCCTGTATATATAGAGGTACCGGAGGAGATAAAGGTAGTGGATTACAGCCCTAGGGAAATATTGTTTAAATTTGATAAACTTGTTAGGAAGGAGATGCCTATAACCGTTGAGACCGTGGGAGAGTTGGCTAAGGATCACACTCTATTGGAACCTGTAATAAAGCCTCAATCCATATATGTGGAAGGGCCGAAAACTTGGGTGGATTCCGTAGCTAAGGTTGTGGCCTTTGTAGATGTTACCGATAAAGCTAGCGATATAAATGTGACGGTACCTATAAAGATAGTAGATAATGAAGGCAATGATGTTAGAGGAGTTTCTAAAGATCAGAATTCAGTAGATGTATTTATACCCGTTAACCAACTTAAAACTGTACCTATTAAGATACAGACAGCGGGTCAACTACCTGACAACTATGAAATATTGGATATAGGTGCTGAACCCAGCTCTATACAGATACAGGGAAGAAAAGAATTAATAAAGGATATAGATAGTATAAAGACCAAGGTAATAGATATAAGTACCTTAGTAGAAAATAATACGGTATCGGTAGAGTTAGAATTACCGGAGGGAATAAGTCTATTGGATCCAAATCAAAAGGTAATAGTGAGATTGAATGTGGATGAAAACAAGACCAGAAGCTTTGATTATATTTTGAAGGATATTAAAATTTTAAACCTCGATCCAGAGCTTCAAATAGATCCCAAGGATTTGGAGAAATCGTTTAGCATAAAGATAGAAGGAACGGCTTCAAAGGTAGACGCCTTGAAGAAGAAGGATTTAGATGTGGAATTAGACTTACAGGACTTGGACGAAGGCAGTCATATAGTAAGTATTATTGCAAGGGCGAAAGATGTTGAAATAGTAGCTATACGACCTGAGACATTGGAAATAAGATTAATAGCTGAATAGAAGTTTAATTTTGGAGATTGAAATGAAAAGTTGTGACAAAACCAAATATTTAGTTTTGTCACAACTTTTTCTGTTTACCTTCATTTGCAAAATCGCTTATTAAGTAGTATTATATACATAGGACTTTAGACCTATGCATAAGGCTGTAACTAAGGGGGCAATGTTGTGTATGACGGTAATGAAGGATTTGAAAATTGTAGGCGAAGTTTATTAAAATTATTCGATGAAACAAGGGCTATCAAGGTATTGGATTTGATAATTGATATTTGTCAAGACATAATATACGATGAACCAGATGAAAGGATTGCTAAGGGAAAATTTATTAGGGTACTATATAACTTGAACAATTCTGATGCCTTGCAAACCCTTTTGGAAAAGGATTATATAAAGATTTTTAGAATATTTTTGATAGATATATTATCCATACATCGAGAGGTAAATGATTATTGCGTAGGCAATGAAGAGTTTGATAAATTGGGATTGTATGAGTTACAGGATATATTAATTGAGGTTAGACAAAATCAGCTATCTATGCATAGATAGCTGATTTTGTATTTCACCATATAGAATTGATTGTTCTTTGCAAACACTATGCTATAATTGATAATATATAATGTTTGATGGAGTGATCCAATGAAATTAAATATTCCAAAGCATATAAGAATGATAATAGACAGATTAATACAAGAAGGATATGAGGCATATATAGTGGGTGGCAGCATAAGGGATATGCTCCTAGGAAAAGTTCCCAATGACTATGATATAGCTACGGATGCTACCCCCGATCGAATAAAAGATATATTTTCAGATTTCAAGATGGTAGATATAGGTAAGAGATTTGGGACTATAATGGTTATTCATAGGGAAGGCGAGGTGGAGATAACCACTTTTAGAAGGGATGGAGAATATGTAAATGGCAGGAGACCAGAGGGAGTATTTTTTTCTAATAGTATAGAGGAAGATTTGGCTAGGAGGGATTTTACTATAAATGCCATAGCCTATAATGAAGAATATGGGATGGTAGATCCTTACAGTGGCAGGACCGATTTGCAAAACAGAATAATTCGAACCGTGGGATGTCCTAAGAAAAGGTTTGCTGAGGATTATCTTAGGATATTAAGGGCAGTTAGGTTTTCCACTCAACTGGGATTTACTATAGATGGAAATACATATGAAGCTTGCAAGGAGTACCGGGAGGGCATTTTAAAGGTGAGCATGGAAAGGATAGTAGATGAGTTTTTTAAAATTATTTTATCCAAAATTCCCTCTAAAGGCATTAAGCTGTTGGAAGATATAGGTATATTGAAGATGTTACTGCCAGAAATTATTCCAACAATAGGATTTAAACAGAAAAATCCCCATCATACGATGGATGTATATAATCACACCTTATGCGTTCTAGATAATACTCCACCTATTATACATGTAAGGCTGGCCGCTCTTTTCCATGATATAGGAAAGCCCCATACGCTGACCTTAGATCAAGATGGCGTAGGCCATTTTTATGATCATGAAAAGGTAGGAGCTGCTATATCTAGGAAGATATTGAGGAGATTTAAGGTATCTAATGATCTAATAAATAGGGTATATATGCTCGTAAGGGAGCATATGAATCATCACTCTAAATTTGGGGAGAAAGGTATAAAACGTTTAATAAGAAGAGTTGGGAAAGAGGAGATATTCCACCTTTTGGTCCTACAAAAAGCTGATATAACATGTTCCAATGAGAAAGCGAGCATAGCTCATATATTAGATAGGGAGGCTAAGATTAGGTCCATTTTAAACGAAAGAGAAGCTTTTGATATAAATCAGCTAGATATAACAGGCGATGACCTAATGCGCTTAGGCTTTAAAGAAGGACCAATAATTGGTAGAATATTAGAATATTTATTGGAATTAGTAATGCAAAATCCAAAATTGAATTATAATAAAATTTTGACAGAAAAGGCTTTGGAGAAGTTTCCAATAGAATAAAATTTATAAACTTTTTAAATTGCTCGTTATTCATTTGTAGTATCTTGGATATCGTGCTATGATTAGTATGTTATACTTTGAAAGTTGGGAGGTATTAATATGGGGGATTATTTTGGCACAGATGGTATAAGGGGAGTTGCTAATAGGGAATTGACTCCGGAACTAGCCTTCAAGGTAGGAAGGGCTGGAGCTTATATATTATCCAAGGGCAGCGCCGGAAAAATAGTCGTTGGCAAGGATACTAGGAAATCGGGGGATATGTTGGAAGCAGCCCTAACCGCAGGAATCTGCTCCGTTGGCCTGGATACGATATCCTTAGGGGTTATACCGACCCCGGCAATAGCTTATTTAACTAGAAAATATGATGCTTCAGCAGGCATAATTATATCAGCATCCCATAATCCAGCGGAATATAATGGTATTAAGTTTTTTGATAATAGGGGATATAAATTGGATGATAGGTTGGAAGAAGAAATAGAAAAGTTGATTGTTGAAGATGAAAAAATTACCATAAGACCCATGGGAGATGGGATAGGACAGAGGATTTTCCGAAATCAGGGGTATAAAGATTACATAGAATATTTAAAATCTACAATCGAAGGGAATTTAGAAGGTATTACAGTTGCAATAGATTGTGGTAATGGAGCATTGTACAAGATTGCACCTGAAATCTTCGAGCAGTTGGGAGCTAATACAATAGCTATAAACTGTAATCCAGATGGAATCAACATAAATCATGAGTGTGGTTCTACCAATCCATCTATGATAAAATCGCTAGTATTGGAAACTGATGCGGACATAGGTTTATCCTTCGATGGAGATGCGGACAGGCTTATAGCTGTAGATGAGAAGGGTAATATAATAGATGGGGACCATATATTAGCCATATGCGGCACATATCTTAAAGACCGGGGAAAACTCAAAAAGAATACGGTGGTAGGCACCATAATGACTAATATGGGACTAGATAGATATTTGAAAGATAATGGAATGGATATAGTTAAGACAGCTGTAGGAGATAGGTATGTATTTGAAGAAATGATCAATAATGGATATATTCTAGGTGGAGAGCAATCCGGGCATATAATATTTTTAGAACACAATACCACTGGAGATGGACTGCTGACGGGGCTAATGTTGCTCCAAGTGATGAAGAAAACCGGTAAAAAGATGTCCGAGCTAAATAGTTTAATGGAAGATTTTCCTCAAGTGTTGGTAAATGCAAGGGTAAAGGATGAGTTAAAGAATTCTTATCTAGAAGATGAGAAGATAAGAGAGGGGGTTCAAAAGGTTGAAGAAATGTTCCGTGGGGAGGGGCGAGTTGTTATCAGGCCTTCGGGAACGGAGCCTATGATTAGGGTCATGATAGAAGGTAAGGATGAAAAGGAGATAGAAAAGACAGCTGAAGAATTGGCAAAGATCATTGAAGATAGAATAGGTTAGCGCAATAAAAAATTATGGGGTGAAGAAATGAATTATAGGATAGTTGCAGATAGTAGCTGTGATTTAAATGATGAGTTGCGAAGTAGGTTAAATATTGGGTTGGTACCCCTCAATATAGATGTAGATGGACAGACATTTAGAGATGATGATTCTATAGATGTACCTAAATTGATTAAAGCTATGAAAAAGGGCATTAATCCGGTCAGGACATCTAGCCCTTCACCGGGGGGTTTTTTAAAAGAATATGAAAAGTCTGAAAACATATTTGTCGTTACACTGTCGTCGGCTCTCAGTAGCACTTATAACAATGCGGTGTTGGCTAAAAACATGGCGCTAGAAAAGGGGAATAAATTCATCCATGTTTTCGACTCCCTTAGTGCTTCTATTGGAGAGACCTTGGTAAGTATAAAGATTCACGATTTAGTGCAGCAGAAATTTAATAAGGAGGAAATAGTAAGTAGAACAGAAGAATATATAAAAGGCATGAAGACGTTTTTCATATTGGAATCATTAGATAATTTGATTAAGGCGGGTAGGATAAGCAAGGTTATGGGCCATATTGCTACTGCACTATCCATCAAACCTATAATGGGGGAAGACGGGAAGGGAAATATAAAATTGGTAGAGAAGGTAAGGGGAAGAAAAAGAGCATTTAGACGGTTGGTTAACATTATAGGAGAGCAGGGGGAAAAGATGGAACAGAAGATACTTGGCATAGCCCACTGCAATGCATTAGATAAGGCAGAATATTTGAAGAAGGAGATCGAAAAAAGATATAAATTTAAGGAGATAATAATAGTTGAGACTGCAGGTTTAAGTACTGCATATGCTAATGATGGGGGAGTCATATTGGCATTTTAGAGATTGAAAAAACAATTACAAAGATTATAGTAGAGGCATTGACAGGAGTGGATTAAATGTTATAATATATAGACAGAAATCCTTAATATGCGGGAGTGGCGGAATTGGCAGACGCGCTAGACTTAGGATCTAGTGTCCTTGACGTGGGGGTTCAAGTCCTCTCTCCCGCACCATTACTTAACCAGTGGTTATACCATTGGTTTTTTTCATATTTATAAAATTATGATATAATACATATGGATTGGATAATAATATTTTATATGATATAATTTTATGGTATAATGTATTAGTTTTAAGTGTAATAAAT
>DUNJ01000196.1 GCA_012839395.1 Tepidimicrobium sp. | reverse complement strand
GGGATTGGCTCCTGCCGCCTTCACCGAAGCGGCAGGCATCAATTCGGACCAGACCCGCACTATCGGAGTAATTCTCTCAACAGTATTGGGTGCGATAGGCATAGTGGTTTACGCACAGAGCTATGGTTTCGTGCAGCTGTATATGGCACCTCTCATGATGGGATTCCCGGCAGTGGCGGCCATTCTAATCGGTGGAGCGAGTCTCCAAAGAGCGACTATTGGTCACGTTTTGCTAGGAGCGGTCTTGTTCCAAACCTTACTGACCATTGCTTTACCGGTCACTAGCCGCGTGATTCAGGGAGACATTTCCGAGGTGGCCCGTCTGATAATCAGTAATGGTATGATACTATACGCCCTGACTAGAGGAGACGGGAGGGATATGGCGTGAAGAGCCAAAGTTCAGTACTATCTACACAAAGAGGTGCAGGTGTTCCCCTAATAAAGAAAAATGCTGTTCCGATTCTTTTCGCCGTGCTCTGCGCTCTCGGAGTGATGGTGGCACAGATTGATTCGCTTTTCCTTGTTAATGAGATCATAAATCGTTTGGCTCGCAACTCGTTTTTGGTGCTGGCCCTATTGATACCGGTATCAGCTGGCCTGGGGTTAAACTTCGCTATCGTGATCGGAGCAATGGCGGGGCAGATAGCCATTATTGTGATTACTCATTTCAAGATCAAGGGTTTGCTAGGTTTCATCCTGGCTATGGTGGGGTGTATTCCTTTGGCAGCCTTCATGGGGTATCTGGCCGGGCAGGTGATGAATAGAGCTAAGGGCAGAGAGATGATTACTTCAATGATTCTTGGTTTTTTTGCCAATGGTCTTTACCAACTGGTGTTTCTGTTTCTCGTTGGCACCGTGATCCCCATGAAGAATCGCGCGATGATGCTGCCCGGAGGAGTGGGTCTGCGCAATACTATCGATCTATATCATACGGCAGGGACATTGGACAAGCTTTGGCGCATTAATATCGGTGGTATCCGTATTCCCATGGCTACTTTACTATTGGTAGCATTGCTGTGCATAGGGTTGCATTTCTTGATGAGAACTAGACTCGGCCAGGAGATGCGAGCTGTAGGTCAGGATTTGCATATTGCCGCTGTAGCCGGTATTGATGTTGACCGGACCCGGATCATTGCCATGATCTTCTCGACAGTACTTGCGGCTTGGGGGCAGCTGATCTTCCTACAGAACATCAGCACATTAAATACCTACAATAGCCATGAACAGGTCGGTACTTTTGCTATAGCAGCTCTCTTGGTAGGAGGAGCAACAGCGAGCAAGGCCTCCATATGGCAGGCCATAGTAGGGTTACTCCTATTTCATACTCTCTTTGTAGTGTCGCCTTTGGCTGGTCAAGCCATTATCGGTATTCCGCAAATCGGAGAGTATTTCCGTGTGTTTATTGCGTATGGGGTAATTGCGGTGGCACTAGCTTTGCATGCGTGGCAGAGTAGGGCAGAAGGATGAAGAGTCCCGGCTCCTCATCCGCTAGCGGAATGTACAGTTTCGTGCTGGGGAGAAGGTAAAACCGGTACAATAT
>DUNJ01000180.1 GCA_012839395.1 Tepidimicrobium sp. | reverse complement strand
GCTAGGGAAGCCATGAAGGAGGTAATTAAGGAGAAGATGAGTATATTTGGGTCCGCTGGCAGGGCGTAGCCATTAATTGAAAAGAGGTGGAGCTATGAAGCTATTTATTGATACAGCTAATGTGGATGAAATTAGGGAAGTGAGTCGCTGGGGTGTGCTATCTGGGGTTACCACCAATCCATCCTTGATAGCTAAAGAGGGCAAAGATTTTTACCAAGTAATCCAGGAAATAAATAGCGTAGTGGACGGCCCTATAAGTGCAGAGGTCATATCCTTGGATGTAGAGGGTATGTTAGAGGAGGCTAGAAAACTTTCTAAGATGAGCTTCAATATGGTGATAAAGATACCTATGACTAGGGAAGGCTTAGAAGCTGTTAGCATACTTTCCAAGGAAGGGATAAAGACCAATGTAACCTTAATATTTTCCTCCAACCAGGCGTTGTTAGCGGCCAGGGCAGGAGCTACCTATGTTAGTCCATTTATTGGTAGATTGGATGATATAAGTAGCCAAGGGATGTACATAGTGGAGGATATCGCTTATATATTTCAACTACATGGGATAGGGACTGAGATAATTGCAGCAAGCATAAGGCATCCCATCCATGTAATTCAATCGGCTAAGGCAGGAGCTCATATAGCTACAATACCCTACAAGGTATTTCAACAGATGTTAGATCACCCCCTAACGGATTCTGGGATTGAAAGTTTTTTAAGGGACTGGGAAGGGGTATTCCGGGATGGGGATTAATAATCCTCTTCCCCTTTTCATAGTTTTTAGCTAATATATAAGACATGGTATTATACGGCTGTGAGGAGGGATTTGATGGATAGAAATTTGGCATTGAATTTGGTTAGAGTAACTGAAACGGCCGCATTACAAAGTGCCCAACATTTAGGGAGAGGGGATAAGGAACTAGCAGATCAGGCGGCTGTAGATGGTATGCGAAAGATGTTTGACACAATAAATATAGATGGTGTAGTAGTTATTGGAGAAGGTGAAATGGACGAGGCCCCCATGCTCTATATTGGGGAGCAGATAGGAAAGGCAACGGAGGATTCATTGAAGTTAGATATAGCGGTAGATCCACTAGATGGAACTACAGCTGTAGCCAAGGGGTTATCCAACGCCATATCCGTAGTGGCGGTAGGGCCTAGGGGTTCCCTATTGCATTCTCCAGATATATATATGAACAAGATAGCAACTGGGCCAAAGGGCGTGGGGAAGGTAAGATTGGATCTGCCCATAGAGGAGAACCTGAGGATCCTATCCCAGGCGTTAGATAAGGATATATCCGATATAACCGTAACCATGCTGGACAGGCCTAGGCACGATGAAATGATCCGAAGGGTGAGAGAAGTTGGCGCTAGGATAAAGCTATTTCAAGATGGAGATGTAGCGGCGGCCATGGCAACCTGCTTTGAAGATTCCGGTGTAGATATTATGGTGGGGATAGGCGGGGCACCGGAGGGGGTACTAGCTGCAGCTGCATTGAAATGTATGGGTGGAGAATTTCAAGGAAAGCTCCATCCTATAGATGAGGAAGAAAAAGAGAGATGCAAGAGGATGGGAATTTACGATATAGATAAAATATTCACCATAGAGGATTTAGCTGCGGGGAATGAAATAATGTTTTCTGCTACCGGGGTTTCCAACGGTGAGTTGCTAAAGGGAGTGGTATATCGTGGGAACAAAATGGCTAAAACCTATTCAGTGGTGATGAGGGCAGAAACGGGGACCGTCAGATTTGTAGAGACCATTCATAGGTTGGATAAAAAACCGAAATATGCGAAATAATATTATCGATTTCATTTCTTAGAAGCATTTCGTATTGTAGAGTAAAATATATAATTTTATAAAATTATGACCGCTGAAACCTTATATATCTAATATTTGGTTTTAGCGGCTATGTTTTTAATATTATGGAGGTGCAGTTTTGGATTTAAGTATTTTACGCGATAAAAAAGTAGCCGATTTGCGGGTTATAGCTAAGGCTATGGGAATAAAAGGTATTACCAAATATAGGAAGGATGAATTGATAGATCTGATAGTTAGGGCTGGGGTAGAAGAAGAGGAGAAAGTAGAGGAAATCGATATAGAGGATATAAATATGGACCAGCTGCCAGATAAGGTGGCAGAAGAGCTAGAACAGATGGATAATATAAATAGTGCTGAAGGTATATTGGATGTCCACCAAGAAGGATATGGTTTTTTAAGATGTGATAATTACCTATCGGGAGACAACGATATATATGTATCTCCCGCCCAGATAAGGCGGTTTAAGCTTAAGACCGGAGATAAGATATTTGGAATTACAAGGCCTGCCAAATCCGGGGAAAAATACAAAGCCCTTCTATATGTGAAAAACGTAAACGGTTTAAGTCCGGAGACCAGCATCGATAGGCCAGACTTCGATAGCCTAACTCCCATATATCCTAGGGAGAGGATGGCCTTAGAGACCATTTCCACTGACCTTTCTACTAGGCTCATAGACTTAATAGCCCCTATAGGGAAGGGACAAAGGGGAATGATAGTATCCCCACCAAAGGCAGGAAAGACCACTCTTCTAAAAAAGATCGCCAACGCTATTTCTAGGAACCATCCAGAAATAGAGATAATAGTGCTCCTAATAGATGAAAGACCGGAGGAAGTGACGGATATGAAAAGATCCGTAAAGGGAGATGTAGTATCCTCCACATTTGATGAACTACCCTCACACCATACCAAAGTGGCTGAAATAGTCCTTGAAAGGGCCAAGAGGTTGGTGGAGCATGGGAAGGATGTGGTGGTCTTATTAGATAGTATCACTCGATTAGCCCGAGCCTATAATCTAACAATTCCCGCTACGGGGAGAACCCTTTCCGGTGGGTTGGATCCGGGAGCATTACACAAGCCTAAGAGGTTTTATGGGGCAGCTCGTAATATGGAAGAGGGAGGTAGCTTAACCATATTGGCCACCGCATTGGTGGATACGGGAAGTAGAATGGATGATGTTATATTTGAGGAATTTAAGGGTACAGGTAATATGGAGATACATCTAGATAGGAAATTATCGGAGAAGAGGATATTTCCGGCCTTAGATATAAACAAATCTGGAACCAGAAAGGAAGAGCTATTGCTATCTCAAAAGGAATTGGATACCATTTGGTCCATTAGACGGGCCTTAGGGAATATGCCTATTCAAGAGGTAACCGAGCTATTGCTAAACAATCTTATGAAGAGTAAAACCAATAAGATATTCGTAGATGAGATGGCGAAAAAGACCTGGCTGTAGTTGAAAAAGCACAGGGCTTATGCTATAATAGATTAGTCAAATTGCATAAAAGGAAACTTTTTATATACTTGTAACGGAGAGAGGTGAAAGCAATGAAGAAGGGAATTCATCCAGAATACTATGAAGCTACAGTACGTTGTGCATGTGGGAATACATTTAAGTCGGGTTCCACAAAACAGGAATTGAGAGTGGAAATTTGTTCGGAGTGTCACCCATTTTATACAGGGCAACAGAGGTTCACTGAGCGTGGTGGACGTATTGAAAAATTCAAGAAAAAATATGGTATGGATTAATTTCTGTATAAAACAGGTTAGTTGCTCAAGCATCTAACCTTTATTTTTATTCTCGGGTAAGAGGATGCTTAGCTTGCCTGGGGAGGCAGGACCCATCTACTATTTTTGAGAATAGTAGCTATATTGCTAGCATAGGGTATGTTGATGTTGTTCAATCTTAAAAAGGTGCTGATAATATGAAGATAAAGGATATAAATAGGGTTCCCAAGCATATGACCACCATTGGAGGTCAAGCATTAATAGAGGGTATATTGATGAGAGGACCCAAGGATATAGCTATAGCCATAAGAAAGTCCAATAACGAAATAATACTGAAAAAGAGTAGATTAGATACATTGGGTACTAGGCATAGATTCTTTAGGCTGCCCCTTATAAGGGGAATAGTGGGCCTGGTAGAGTCGATGACCTTTGGGATGAAGGCATTGATGTATTCGGCGGAATACTTTGAGGGGGAAATAGAGGAATCCAAAGGAGAAACTCTGTTGCAGAGGATATTCAAAAGTAGGGCGGAAGAAGTAGAGATGACCCTTACATTGCTATTTGCATTGATTATGACCATAGCCTTTTTCATACTATTGCCTAGCTTTCTTACCAGTCTTCTTAAGCATAGAATAGAAACCCCCTTTATATTGAATATAGTGGAAGGGATTATTCGCATAACCATATTTTTAATATATGTAGTAGCAGTATCCAAGATGGAAGATGTGGGGAGGGTATTTGAATATCACGGTGCTGAGCATAAGACAATCCACTGCTATGAAAATGGGGATGAATTGACCATAGAAAATGTAAGGAAGTATCCCATACTACACCCAAGATGTGGTACCAGCTTTCTATTTATGGTTATGATGGTTAGTATATTGGTATTATCCTTCTTTGGTTGGCCTAACCCTTTACAGAGGCTACTGATAAGGCTTATAATGCTCCCTGTAATAGCTGGAATATCCTATGAGATCAATAGGCTTATTGGTAGGAGCAATTCCCATCTATCCTATATGCTATCCTATCCCGGCCTTTTAATTCAAAAGCTGGCAACGGTGAAGGAGCCGGATGATGGCCAAATAGAGGTTGCGATAGAGGCGTTAAAAGGAGTGTTGACTCAGGATAAGGAGGATGACCTGTGGAGATAAACCAGTTGCTTAAAAAGGGTGTGGATATGATAAAAGATAGAAAGTATGGAAATCCGGTACTAGAAGCTACCATGGTATTAGAGGAGCTTCTAAATGTGGACAGGGTTCATATATATACCCATGGGAAGGACGGGGTGTCGGAGGATGTTGTAAATAAGTTTATGGAAGCTATGGAGAAAAGATCCAAAGGCTACCCTATTCAATATATAATAGGCAGGAAGGAATTTATGGGATTAGATTTTTATATTCGGGAAGGGGTATTAATTCCTAGGGGAGATACCGAGATATTGGTGGAGTATGTTCTTAGATATATAGATGAAAAGTATGGGGATAGACGGGTAAATGTATTGGAGCTGGGAATAGGTAGTGGGGCTATATCCCTATCCATAGCCCATTATAATAGAAAGGCGAAAATCTATGGGGTAGACCTCTATAGTACTCCCCTGGAGGTTGCCGAGGAGAATAGAATTAGGCTGGGCTTAGATAATGTTAGCTTTTATCGGGGGGATCTATTTCAAGGGATAGAAGGATTAAATATGGAAGGGAAATTCCATATAATAGCTTCGAATCCCCCCTATATACCCAGTGAGGAGATGGATTCCCTTCAAGAGGAGGTAAGGGAATACGAGCCTGCTAATGCATTAGATGGGGGAGAGGATGGCCTGGCTTTCTACAGGCGTATAATTCCCGAAAGCAAGGATTATTTGATAGATGGCGGATTGCTTATATTTGAAATAGGGTATGATCAGGGAAAGCGGATCGAGAATATGATGATGAGCGAAGGATTTAAAGATATAAAGATATTGAAGGATCTGCAAGGATTGGATAGGGTGGTATATGGAGTTATGGAATAAAGGAGTGGATTATGAGGTTATTGTTTGAGATGTTCATGACTTTTTTTAAGGTGGGGGCTTTTACCATTGGCGGTGGATATGCCATGATACCTTTGATACAGGTGGAGATAGTTGAAAAAAAGGAATGGCTCACAGAGGAGGAGTTTATGGATATATTGGTAATAGCAGAGGCAACCCCTGGGCCAGTGGTTATAAATACCAGTACCTATGTTGGATATAAGCTGATGGGATTAAAAGGGGCTTTGCTAACTACCCTGGGGGCCGTATTGCCTTCCTTTGTCATAATGCTCATAATAGTAAATTTTCTATGGCAATACAGATATAACCCTCTGGTAGAAAAGGTGTTCTTAGGGATTAGGCCAGCGGTAGCTGCTCTTATATCTTCAGCTGTATATAAGATATTTAAACAGATGCGTCCCAATAGGATCGGCATCTTACAAGCCATAATTACGGTTATCATAATATTGGTATTCCACATAAGCCCCGCATATATAATCATTGCTGCCGCCATGGGGGCTATCCTATACTTTAAGAGGAGGGAGCAGGACATATGATATATCTTAAACTTCTTATATCCTTTTTAAAAATAGGTGCCTTTAGCTTTGGCGGCGGATATGCCATGATCCCCCTTATAAGAAATGAGGTAGTAGAGATCCATGGATGGGTCACCACTGGTGAGTTCATAGATATATTGGCGCTGGTTGAGATGACGCCAGGTCCTATTGCCATTAATTCGGCTACATTTTTAGGCTATAAGATGGGGGGGATACTAGGTTCTGTAATAGCAACCATAGCGGTGATACTGCCTTCCATAATCATAATATTGATAATAGCCCATTTTTTAGCAAAGTTTAAGGATTCAAAGTATGTGGACTGGGTGTTTAGAGGTATTAGACCTGTGGTATTGGGATTAGTAATAGCGGCAGCCATTGCCATAGCTGGGGATGCATTTATAGATATAAAAGGATTTATCATAGGCGCCCTGTGGTTCTATCTAATATCCTTTAAAAGATTACATCCCATACCTGCCATAGTATTGGCAGGTGCAATTGGGGCAATAATCTATTGATATATTATGCTATTTTAGGGCAATTGGATTTTTTGATGGCATCCATGTTATAATATATATGATGGTTATGAGATTATAAATTTTTTATCTATATGATTGTATGAAGAATTTGGAAAGGAGGTATAATTATGTTGGAAAAACTATCCTTTATAGAGAACAAATATAAGGAATTGAGTGAAAAGATAATAGATCCAGAAGTTATAAACAATATAGAGGAATGGCAAAAACTTGTAAAGGAACATGCAGACATAGAACCTATAGTGATGAAATATAGGGAGTATACCAAGGCTCAAACTACCTTAGAAGAGGATAGGGAGATGATGAAGGAAAAGTTAGATGATGAGATGAGGGAATTATTAAGAGATGAGATAGATCACTACGAGAAAAAGGTTGCAAAATTGGAAGATGAGCTAAGAGTACTCCTTATACCGAAGGATCCAAATGATCATAAGAACGTAATAGTGGAGATAAGGGCAGGAGCCGGCGGGGATGAAGCTGGGCTGTTTGCGGGAGATCTATTTAGGATGTATAGCCGGTATGCAGAGAGACAGGGTTGGAGCGTTGAGGTGATGAGTACCAGTAGCCAAGGAGTTGGTGGATTTAAGGAAGCTATATTTATGATAAAAGGTAATGGGGCTTATAGCAGGTTAAAATATGAATCGGGAGTTCATAGGGTCCAGAGAGTTCCTACCACTGAATCCAGTGGAAGGATTCACACCTCTACATCCACTGTAGCCGTATTGCCTGAGGCGGAGGATATAGATATTGAGATCAATCCAAGCGATCTACAGATAGATGTATTTCGTTCATCGGGGAATGGTGGACAAAGTGTAAACACCACCGATTCAGCTGTAAGGATAACCCATATTCCTACAGGATTGGTGGTATCCTGTCAAGATGAGAGATCCCAACACAAGAATAGGGATAAAGCCATGAAGATATTAAAGACCAGATTATATGACCAGATGCTATCGGAACAGCATGATGAGATAGCCGAGGCTAGAAGGAGTCAGGTGGGCTCAGGGGATAGAAGTGAGAGGATAAGGACCTACAACTTCCCCCAAGGCAGGATAACGGATCATAGGATCAACGTAACGGTTCATCAATTGGAGGCATTCCTCGATGGAGAAATAGACGATATGATAGACAGGTTGATCACATCGGATCAGGCGGAAAAATTGAAGCAGGTAGGATAATGGGGTGGACGGTTAGCTTAATGGGCAACCGTCCTTTTTGTTATTTGCAAAGGATCAAAAATACAACACTATCCCTATTACAAATCCCAATACCACGCCTATGGATGAAGCCCTTCCTCTGTGGAGGGTTTTAGCGCCTGGTATTATCTCGTCGCAGATTATATATAACATGGTGCCGCCGGCAAAAGATAGGCATAGGGCTATGAATACGGTGGAAACCATGCCTAGGTACGCCCCTATAAAAGCGCCTAACCCTGTAGGAATCCCTGCCAATATGGTATAAAGTATTATGTTCCAGCTTCTCATCTTATTTGCTTTTAAGGGTATCGCCATAGACAATCCTTCCGGTATATTATGTAGTAGCATGGCCAGGGAAAGCACTGGGCCTAGATCGGAGTAGGTTAGAAAGCTGGATCCCAATGCTAATCCTTCCGGAAAGTTATGTACCGCTATGCTAATGCCCAAAAGCAATCCAGCCTTCATATAAGGATTATTCACCATTTTACCTATATTCCTCTCTATAAGTATGACCAATAATATGCCTAAGGCTATCCCACCAATTGTAACGTATAATCCTCCTAGCATAAAGGATTCTGGAAGGAGGTGGAAAGTTACGATAAACAACATGAATCCACCAGTTAAGCCCAGTAGAAAGCTTAAGGTTCTATCCGTATCCTTTATAAATAGAGATACTATTCCCCCCAATCCAGTTCCAACCATCCCCACTATAAAACCATATAATGTTATAGTATAAATATTTTCCATAATTTCACCCTCTCTACTCTATTGATATTCTAAAAAAAAATAATAAGAACAGAACTTATACATAACCTAGTCCTCATCGCAAGTTCATCCATTTGGATCAAAAGAATTGTAATCATTTTGTAATAAATCTGCCTAAAAGGTTTGTAAATTATTAAAAAGGTGTTACAATATATAGTTAAGAAGTTCAACTTCACTATATAACTTTTAAAGGGAGAGGATGGGGAGTGGAAAAGGAATCAATAGGGAAGAAGGCAAAGGACCTTTGGGAAAAGCATATGAAAAATGCGAATAGCAAGGCCGTCCAGTGGAGGAAGCTACTAATCGCTTTTTCAATGATATTTGTCCTGGGGATAGCCGGTTTCATCTTCTATCAAAGCGGTTTCTCCTATCGGGTTACTCTCAATGGGGAAGAGGTAGGGTTTGTAAAAGAAGAAGAAATGGTAGAGGAAGCCCTGATCCTGGTTGAGGAGGATATGATGAAGAAGTATGGAGAAAAAGCCTATTTTAATGAAGAGGTAGAGGTAGACAGGGTTAGGGGACACAAGGATGATCTTGCAAGCCCGGAGGAGCTAGGCGAAAGGATTTCACAGAATATAGAGGTTTATAGGCCTGCCTCCGTCATCTTAGTAGATGGACAAGAAGAGGTTGCTGTAGATTCTAAGGAAAAAGCCGAGGCAATACTAGAGGAGATCAAAAGACCTTACATAAAGGACAAGAAGGATAAAAATATTGAGGTATTAAAGGTATCCTTCAAGCAAAAGGTGGAAATCATAGCTAAGGATGTACCTGTAAAGGAAATTTTATCAAGAGCTCAAGCCATAATGGCATTGGGAGTTACAAATGATAGGGCTAGAACCTATAAGGTGAGCCGGGGAGATACGGCTTGGGGTATATCCAGATCATTCAATATGAGGACCGAGGAGATAGAAAAGGCCAATCCAGGAAAGGATATTGAAAAGTTAAAACCAGGGGATGAGATCAACCTGGTGGTTCCAGAATCCCTACTAGAAGTCGTATCCGTTGAGAGGCATAAGGATACGGAAGACATCGACTTTGAAACGGAAGAAAAGAACGACCCTTCCATATATAGGGGAGAAAAGAAGGTAAAGAGTGAAGGAAAGAAGGGTAAAAAAGAGATCATAACGGAAGTTACCTTTGTAAATGGAGTAGAGACAAAGCGAAAGGTGAAGAAGGAGACAGTAATAGAGGAGCCGGAGAATAAGGTAGTATTGGTGGGAACTAAGGAGCGGCCAAGGCCAAGACCTGCGGTTCGAGGCAGCGCAGCTAATAGAAGACCGGCACCTACATATAATGGCAATTTAGGAGCAGCCATAGTAGCTACGGCTAAGCATTATCTAGGCACTCCCTATAGAACTGGTGGTAGCTCACCGGCAACGGGCTTTGATTGTTCAGGCTTTACATCCTATGTATATAGCCAATATGGCATTTCAATCCCTAGAACTTCGTGGGCGCAAGCGTCATATGGGGGCTATGTACCAAGAAGTCAATTGAGGCCGGGGGACATAGTAGCATTTCCAGGACATGTGGGAATATATGTGGGGAATAATCAATATATACATTCTCCGCAAACGGGGGATGTAGTAAAGATTTCATCTTTAAGTGGCAGAAGATTATTAGGTGGAAGACGACCATATTAAAAATTGCAAATATGAATACCGGTGGGGCTTTATTACCCTACCGGTATTATTTTTTTAAAGTGAAAATTAATCTATCCTATGGTATACTTTTAATACTTAAGGAAATTTCAAACCATAAAAGGAGAATAGGGGAATAGATGAAGTATATAGATACCAACATAATAGAGATAAATAGTATAAATCCAGATGAGGAGTCAGTATTAAAAGGAGCAGAATTGATAAGGAAGGGAAAACTGGTAGCCTTTCCAACGGAGACAGTCTATGGCTTAGGAGCCAATGGATTAGATGTAAAGGCCATAGCCAATATATTTACCGCAAAGGGAAGACCCCAAGATAATCCGCTGATACTCCATGTCTATTCCATAGATCAGGTAGAGGAGTTGGCGATAGATATATCCAAGGAGGCTAGGGAGTTGATGAAGGAATTTTGGCCCGGCCCTTTAACCCTACTGTTTAAAAAGAGTACCAAGGTACCAAACATAATAACGGCGGGACTGGATACGGTGGCCATAAGGATGCCCGATCACCCTATAGCGCTTAAGCTAATAGAGATGAGCCAGGTGCCAATAGCCGCACCTTCCGCCAATACTTCAGGAAGGCCTAGCCCTACTATGGCCAGTCATGTAGAAGAAGATTTATCTGGTAAGATAGATATGATAATTGATGGGGGAACTACTGGAGTGGGGTTGGAATCCACCGTATTGGATATTACCGGTAAACAGCCAATTATATTAAGGCCGGGGGGAATAACGTTGGAGGATTTGCGCAATATAGTCCCAACTGTGGTAGAAGATCAAGGCATAATTCATGAGGATATAGTACCCAGATCCCCTGGGCAGAAGTATAAACATTATGCTCCCAAAGCTAAATTAATACTATTTACGGGAGAGGTAGACAATATGGTAAAGGCCATATCAAAGAAGGCTTATATATATATATCCCAAGGAAGGAATGTAGGGATTATGGCAACCGATGAAACCATAGGCAGATATAAAGAAGGCATATCCATATCCATGGGTAGTAGGAAGGATAGTAGGACTATTGCTCATAATCTATTCAATACCATTAGGATTTTGGATTCTAAAGGGGTGGATATAATACTTTGTGAAGGGATGGAGAGGTCGGGAATAGGCACGGCCATAATGAATAGGTTGAAAAAAGCTTCATCTGGAAATATTAAAAAGGTATAAGGGGAGAATGATGTGAATATACTCTTTGTTTGTACTGGCAATACCTGTAGAAGCCCTATGGCTGCGGCACTATTGCAGGATATGGCCAGAAAAGAAGGTGTGGATATAAAAGTTAAATCAGCAGGAATATTTGCCCAGCCTGGACAGGGAGCTACCCAGGGGGCTATCCAGGCATTAAAGCAGGAAGGAATAGATATAGCGGATACCCATAGGGCCAGCCCGGTATCGGCGGATCTATTGGAGGAGGCCGATATAATATTGACCATGGGTACATCCCATAAGGAAGCCCTTATGGCTAAATTTAAGTCCGTAAATGGAAGGGTATATACCTTAAAGGAATATGCCTATGGGGTGAAAGGGGATATAGATGATCCATTTGGTGGGAATTTAGATATATACAATAAAACAAAGGAAGATATAAAGGAAGCACTGCGTGAGATTATAAACAGGAGGAGATACAATGAAGATTGGAATAGGTAGCGATCATGGGGGATTTGAATTGAAGGAATATATAAAGAAATACTTTAAGGACAATGGAATTCAATATATAGATTATGGGACCAACTCTTCAGATTCTGTAGATTATCCAGATTACGGAAGAAAGGTGGCAGATGGAGTAGTGTCTGGTGAAATAGATAAAGGTATAGTCATATGTGGTACGGGGATCGGTATATCCATTGCATGTAATAAGGTTAAGGGAATAAGGGCTGCCCTTTGTGGGGATACCTATTCCGCTAGGATGAGTGTGGAACATAATGATGCCAACATACTGGCGTTGGGGGGAAGGGTATTAGGCAAAGATTTGGCCATCGAGATAGTAGCTACATGGTTGAATGCACAATTTAAAGGTGGAAGACATGGTAGGAGGATAGAAAAGATATCCGATATAGAAGCATAGGTTGTGATATAATTATTCGAATGATTTTAATATGAATTGGAAGGGGTTTTAGATATGGGTAAAGTCGTAGTATTGGATCATCCACTGATAAAGCATAAGCTTACCTTTATAAGGGATAAAAATACCGGTTCAAAGGAATTTAGGGAATTGGTAAAAGAGGTCTCTATGTTGATGGCCTATGAGGTTACGAGGGATCTACCCTTGGTTGAAATCGAGATTGAGACACCTGTGACCAGGACCAAGGCTCAGGTCATATCTGGTAAAAAGCTGGGGATAGTGCCTATATTGAGGGCGGGGCTGGGAATGGTAGATGGAATGCTAAATCTATTGCCGGCGGCTAAGGTAGGACATGTAGGTCTATATAGGGATCCAAAGACATTAAAACCAGTAGAATACTATTGTAAGCTACCCCAAGATGTGGAGGAGAGGGATTTAATAGTATTGGATCCAATGTTAGCAACAGGTGGTTCAGCGGTAGCTGCCGTAGATTTTTTGAAGAGGAGAAATCCCAACTCCATAAAGTTGGTAACATTAATTGCTGCGCCGGAGGGCATAGAAGCGATGGAAAAGGCCCATCCTAATATAGACATGTATGTGGCTAATATAGATGAAAAATTGGATGAAGATGCCTATATAGTGCCTGGATTAGGGGATGCAGGGGATAGGCTATTTGGAACCAAATGATATTTGAAAGGAATCCAATATTAAGGAGTGGAAATTCCATGGAAAATATAATAATACCATTTATAATATCTGCTGCCATATCCTTGCTAATAACTCCCATAGTGAAGAGGATAGCTATAATATGTGGGGCTGTGGATGTACCTAAGGACGATAGAAGGATACATAAAAGGCCTATGCCATCGATGGGAGGCTTGGCTATATATATATCTGTAATAGTAGTTTCTTTAATATTTATTCCAATGGGTAAAGAATTGTTTGCAACCATAGCTGGAGGAACCATAATATTGATTTCGGGAATGATAGATGATATAAGAGGCTTAAGTCCTAGAGGAAAGCTACTATTTCAAGTGGTAGCGGCCATAGTATTAATCCTTGGGGATGTAAGGATTTTGGGGATTACCAATCCGTTTAGTAAAACCCTTGAGATCATACCCTTAAACAACCTATCCATTCCCATAACTATATTTTGGGTGGTGGGAATTACCAATACCCTAAATTTAATAGATGGATTGGATGGATTGGCAGCGGGAGTAACCATGATAGCTAGCCTATCCTTCTTATTGGTAGCTAATAGGTTTGGCTACATCTCCATCATAATAATGTCTGCCACAGTAGCTGGGGCCTGTCTTGGTTTTTTACCATACAATTTTAACCCAGCAACCATATTTATGGGGGATACAGGGGCATTGTTTTTGGGATTTATACTATCCTCCCTCTCCATAGAGGGGGTTATGAAATCCGTCGCTACCATAGCCATAGTAGTACCTATACTCATACTTGGAGTCCCCATATTTGATACCACCCTTGCCATATTTAGAAGGCTATTGAGCGGTAGATCCATAGCAGAAGCCGATGATGGACATCTTCACCACAAACTACTAAGAATGGGCTATTCCCAAAAGGAGACGGTAATAATCCTATATTTAATTAGCGGCATATTTGGGCTCTTTGCAACCTTAATCGCTAGGATAAATACCAAAGGGGCAGTGATATTGGCTACCATGGTGCTGATAATTGCCCTGTTGTTGGCCAATGAAATAGGTCTTATTGGAAGTGAGGATTATCGCAAATAAGGGATAAAAGATAATGAAAATTTTGACAGGATGAAACCTTTGAGTTGGAAATATATTATAATTTTACAGCTAAAATCGTTCTATAAATCGGTGTTTTCATGGATTAATAACTATGAGCATAGCTTCTTCATTAAATTAGACAAGGTTGTTGGTTAAAAAATTTGCATTATGGACAAAAGTTGTGTATATTATATAGTAGGATAATCTTTCTGTAGGCCATCCTCAACAGCGTAATATATGACTGTGTTAAAAAGAAGACAATCAGATCTATAAAAATAAATATATGTAGCAAACGATGAATTAAAGCCATATAGCAACTTTGATTTCACGTAAAAACGACTTGCAAAAAAAATGAAATATTTATATAATAAAGCTGTAATGATATTTTTTAAACAATCGAAGATTGTAGTATGATATTACTACGTATTAAAGGTGGTGATGCAATGGCAAAAGAAGCGATAAGCGCTGTCAAAGCAGCGGAAGATGAAGCTAGGGAGATTTTGCAACAGGCAAATCGGCGAGCGGCTGATTCGAAAAAGGAAGCCACCGCTGAGGCTGAGGAGAGGTATCAACAAATTATAAAGGAGGCGAGAGAAGAGGGGGAAAGGATTAAAGAGGAGGCTTTATCGGAAGGAAAGTCTATATCCGAACCAATAATTGCCAAAGGATTGGAAGAAGCGGAACGGATAGCAGCAATGACTGACAAGGATTTGGACTCAGCTGTTAATATTATTATTGAGAGGATTGTGAATGCAGATGGCAATAGTTAAAATGAGTAGTTTCAATCTATTTGCTTTTGATTCAAACAGGGATGATCTTCTCCATGAGCTTCAGAAATTTGAGTATGTTCACTTCGAGGACTTAGAGGAAGCCGAAGACTTAAAAGATGAAGGACTCAAAAGCGTAACGGTTCCTGAAAGCATGGTAGAAATCGACGATGAGATTGCCAAGGTTAGACATGCCATCGATATATTGCGGAGATACCATTCAGAGGAAACAGGCTTAAAGGCCATGATGGAGGGCAAGCCTAGTTATACCTTTAAGGAGTTGGAGGAAAAGGCCCTTAAGGTAGATTATCTCTCTGCATATGAAGATCTTAAGGAGCTTGCTTCAAAGGTAGATAGGATTGAAGAAGAAGAAAATCAACTAAATGCCTTAAAAGAAGAACTTGAACATTGGATAAAGCTGGATTACCCAATCAAAGACCTAAAAGCCTTTGAACAATCTAAGGTATTCGTAGGAACCCTACCTATAAAACTGGGGGATAAATTGGATGAAGAATTGGCAGACTTAGAGTATAGCCATGTTGAAATCATAAGCGAGGATGATGAAAATAGGTATCTATTCGCTTTAACCTCCAAGGATGAAGCAGATAAGCTATACGAAGTATTGAGAAGTAGCAGTTTCTCGGTAGTGGATTTAGTGGGAGATGGTACCCCTAGAGAGGAAATCGATTCTATCGATTTAAAATTGGAGCAACTGGCGGAGGAAAAGGGGAAAATTGAAGATTCTATAATAGCATTGCTTAAACATCTATCGGAGTTCGAGGTGGTATATGAGTATCTAGTAAATAAGAAGTTAAGATTGTCAGCTTCGGAAAACTTTTTGGCTACTGAGAAGGTCAACTTGATCAAGGGCTATATTCCTATGGATATGGAAGGAGATTTTAGAAAAACTATAGAAAGCTCTGGATTGGAAGCCTATTATTTGGAGATAGAGGAAGTTGACAGGGATGACCCCAATGTACCGGTGCTACTAGAAAACTCTAAATTTGCAGAAGTTTTTGAATCCTTAACGAATATGTATGCATTACCCAGGTACAATGAGGTGGATCCTACACCATTGCTAGCACCATTTTACTTAGTATTCTTTGGAATGATGGTGGCAGATATGGCATATGGTCTTATAATGCTGATAGCAACATCCATAGTGCTAAAGAAGGCTAACTTAGAGGAAGATACTAGGAACTTCATCAAATTTTTCTTCTATCTAAGCTTTTCCGTAATAGCTTGGGGTGCATTATACGGTTCATTCTTTGGAGATCTAATACCTATAAAGGGATTGGTAGATCCAGCGGAACAGTATCAAAGCATATTGATGCTATCTATATTCTTCGGTTTAATCCATCTATTCTTTGGTTTAGGTATCAACGCCTACATGCATATTAGGGATAGAAGATACCTGGATGCCTTTGCTGACGCAGGAGTTTGGTATATGTCGCTAACTGGGGCTATAGGCCTGATACTATCCATGTATGTACCGGTGCCGGCCGTTCTATTAACCATATCTAAGTGGGTTATGATAGCGGGTTTGGTAGGCATAGTATTGACCGGTGGTAAGGATGTAGAGGGTATTGGAGCTAAAATAGGAGTAGGGATATACGAACTATATGGAATCTCTGGATATGTAGGAGATTTTGTATCCTATTCAAGGTTGATGGCTCTAGCGCTTTCCGGTGGATTTATAGCTGCTGCAGTAAATATGATAGCTGGAATGTTATTCGAGATTGGTGTAATTGGAGTAATATTTGGGATAATAGTAATAATATTTGGCCAGTCTTTGAATATATTCTTAAGTCTACTGGGGGCCTATGTGCATACTTCAAGGCTCATATATGTTGAGTTCTTCGGTAAGTTCTACGAAGGTGGAGGAAAAAGATTCAATTTGTTTAGAAGTAAACCAGAATTTATTAATTTAAAATAGTTGGGGGGAAATGTAAATGACATTTTCAGAATTTTTAGTATCACATGGTGGAGTATTCTTTGGCGGACTTGGTGTAGCATTTGCAGTAATGTTTTCTGGCATAGGATCCGCAACAGGTTTGGGAATTGTAGGTCAGGCAGCTGCAGGTTTGATAATCGAGGAACCGGAGAAGTTTGGTAGGACTTTGGTATTCCAACTTCTACCAGGTACCCAAGGGCTATATGGATTCGTTGTTGGGCTGATGATAGTGGGACAATTGACGATAGATATGCCTCTAATTCAAGGTCTATATCTATTTGCAGCTTCACTTCCCGTAGGGTTTGTAGGCTGGGGTTCCGCTATAGCGCAAGGAAAGGCTGCAGCGGCAGGTGTTACAGTACTTGCTAAGAATGAGGAAGAGCAGACAAAAGGTCTAATCTATGCAGTTATGGTTGAGACCTATGCGTTGTTAGCTTTTGTTATGTATCTAATCATTGCCAATGCGATAGTTTTCTAAATAAGTTAAGGATGTGAAATGATGTCAAACTTAGAGAATCTAACACGAAAAATACTCGACGAGGCTAAGAGCCAAGCGAGTGTTATCGATGAGGAGTCAAAGAGGGTTAATGACAGCATAATCGATTCCAAAATTAGGGAGGCCGAAGAAGAAAAGAGAAGAATTTTAAATAGGGCAAAATCGGATGCGGCCTTATTAAAGGAAAGGACCATCTCTAATGCGGAACTTAAGGCTAGAAATGAAAAATTGAAAGCTAAGCAAAAGATAATAGATAGGGTATTCAATATAGCTAAGGAGCGATTGGATAACTTAAATGAGGATAGATATATATCCTATATAAAATCTACCCTCAAGAAGCTTGAGCTGGAGGGTGAACAGACCATAATAGTTCCAAAGAGGATGCAGGCTAAGGTTAAGGGTTTGGGACTTCGCCCTAAGGTTTCAGGAGATGAAGCCGTCGAGTCTGGATTTTTGATCAAGGGCAAAGGTACTACCTTAAACTACACCTTCGATTCCTTAATAGAACATTATAGGGATGAACTTGAAACAGAAATAGCTCAAAGTCTCTTTAAAGAATAGGAGTGATTTCATGGACGAAATGGATTTTACCCAGGCTGTAGTTAGAACCAGAGTCCTTGAGACTAGACTCCTTTCAAGGGCAATAATTGACAGGATGGTAGAGGCTGAAGATATAGATGAGGTAATAAGGATCTTAAGGGAAACCGAATATGCCCAATCCATTGAAGGATTGGCTAGGGCGGAGGAATATGAGAAAATCCTTTCTGCTGAGCTGAAGCGAGTCTACGAAACAATGTATGATATAACCGAGGAAAAAGTGGTTGTAGATCTACTAGCATTAAAGTATGACTATCATAATCTGAAGGTCTTGGTAAAGGAGAAGTTTTTACAAAGGGATTTGAAGGATATATATATTCCTATAGGCACCACGGATTTTCAACAGTTGAAAACCGATTACCTATCGGGTAATCTTAAAAGTATGGATTCTAGGTTTATAAAGGCTTTGGATGCCGTTATAGCCGATTTTGAAGAAACCAAGGATCCTCAGAGGATAGAGCTAATATTGGATAGATATTATTTTAGACACCTATATGAATTAGCAGAGGGGACGGAAGTGTCCTTGTTTATGGACTATGTAAGGGACTTAATAGATTTAACCAATATTAGAACCCTTATAAGGCTTAAAAAGCAGGGTAAGGATATTAAATTCCTAGAGGAAGCATTGATTCCCGATGGGAACATCAGCATAGAAAATATAGTTCTTTCTTTGAATGATTCCGTGGACATAATTATGAATAAATTTGAAAGGTATAATGTAGGTCCCAGGGTGAGGAAGGGTTTGGAATCCTATCAACAAACTGGCCGTTTATCCGCATTTGAAATCGAAATGGATGATTATATAACCGATTTAAATAGGCAGTCCAAGTTTATCATGTTTGGACCTGAGCCAGTCTTTGCATATGTAGTTGCAAAGGAGACGGAGATAAAGATATTGAGAATAATAATGGTTTCCAAGCTAAACAAGCTTTCTCCAGACACTATAAGGGAAAGGTTGCGTGATCTATATGTATAAAGTGGCTGTAGTAGGCGACAAAGATTCCATACTTGGATTTAAAGCATTGGGAATAGATGCTTTCCCCGTATTGGACGGGGATGAGGCAAGGGTAGCAGTAGATAATCTTGCTAGAAAAGACTATGGTATTATTTTTATTACCGAGCAGATGGCTAGTTTGATACCTGATACCATTGAAAGATATAACAATCAGATGATTCCTGCGGTTATATTGATACCGAGTAATCAGGGAACATTAAATATAGGTTTGGATAGGATTAAGGATAATGTTGAAAAGGCCGTAGGAATAAATATTTTATAGAAAGAGAGGGCTTATCTTGAAAGTAGGAAGAATAGTAAAGGTATCCGGACCCTTGGTTGTAGCCGAGGGAATGGACGAAGCTAACGTATATGACGTTGTGGAAGTTTCAGATAATAAGCTCATCGGAGAAATTATAGAAATGAGAGGGGATCGAGCTTCTATACAGGTATATGAAGAGACAACGGGAATCGGTCCTGGAGAGCCGGTCTATACGACTGGTGAGCCTCTTTCAGTTGAACTTGGACCTGGTCTTGTAAAAACTATGTTTGATGGTATACAAAGACCTCTTGAACATATAAGAGACGAAGCAGGGGATTTCTTAGCAAGGGGCGTAGCTGTTCATGCTCTTGATAGGGATAAAAAATGGCACTTTACCCCGAAGGTAGAAGTTGGGGAAGAGGTTGGACCGGGAGATGTACTAGGAACAATTCAAGAGACTGCAGTAGTTCTTCATAGCATAATGGTGCCCCAAAATCTGCATGGAAAGGTTAAATCCATCGAAGAAGGGGAATTTACCGTAGATACCACCGTATGTGTTATAGAAGGAGCAGATGGCAAAGAACACGATATAACCATGATCCAAAAATGGCCCGTTAGAAGGGGTAGGGGCTATGTAAGGAAGCTGGATCCAGATGAGACTTTAATTACTGGACAAAGGGTAATAGATACATTCTTCCCTGTAACCAAGGGAGGAACGGCGGCAATCCCAGGACCTTTTGGGTCGGGAAAGACCGTAGTTCAGCATCAGCTTGCCAAGTGGGCGGATGCGGAGATAATTGTTTACGTTGGTTGTGGAGAACGTGGAAATGAGATGACGGAAGTACTATTGGATTTCCCTAAACTTATAGACCCAAATACCGGGGAATCCTTGATGGAAAGAACCGTACTCATTGCAAACACATCCAATATGCCTGTTGCTGCTAGGGAGGCTTCCCTATATACGGGAATGACCATAGCAGAGTACTTTAGGGATATGGGTTATTCGGTAGCTTTAATGGCGGATTCCACATCTAGGTGGGCAGAAGCATTAAGAGAGATGTCCAGTAGATTGGAAGAGATGCCCGGTGACGAAGGGTACCCTGCATATCTAGCTTCTAGGATTGCCGATTTCTATGAAAGAGCCGGAAAGGTTGTATGCCTAGGCAAGGATGAGAGAATTGGGGCATTGACTGCAATCGGTGCGGTATCACCACCAGGTGGAGATATATCTGAACCGGTATCCCAAGCTACCTTGAGAATAGTGAAGGTGTTCTGGGGATTGGATGCACCCTTAGCCTACAGAAGGCATTTCCCAGCCATCAATTGGCTAAACTCCTATAGCCTGTACCAAGCTAAGGCAGACGAATGGATGGATAAGAACGTGGATCCAGAGTTCTCCGCTAATAGGCGAAAGGCAATGGCTCTTTTGGAAGATGAGGCAAGCCTTCAAGAGATAGTAAGGTTAGTAGGTAGGGATTCTCTATCGGAAGAAGATCAATTGAAATTGGAAGCTGCCAGATCCATTAGAGAGGACTATTTACAGCAGAATGCTTACCACGAAGAAGATACCTATGCACCGCTGGAGAAGCAAAATCTAATGCTTAAGATGGTTCTAAGCTTCTATGATGAAGGGTTAAGAGCATTAAAGCATGGGGTTTATCTAGATAAGATAGAGAAACTAGATGTAAGGGAAAAGATTGCAAGAGCGAAATATCTAGGAGAAGATGAACTAGATCAGATAAACGATATAATGGCCGAATTAAAGCAAAACATCGATGATCTCATAAGCGAAGGAGGTATCCTTGATGCTTAAAGAATATAGAACGGTTTCAGAAGTAGTAGGGCCTTTGATGATGGTAGAAGGTGTAGAAGGAGTAAAATTTGAAGAACTAGTGGATATAGAAACTCAAACAGGCGAAAGGCGAAGGGGTAGGGTACTGGAAGTAGATGGAGATGTAGCTGTAGTGCAGCTATTTGAAGGATCCGCTGGCATAAACCTAAAGGGGACCACCGTTAGGTTTCTGGGAAGGCCTCAGGAACTGGGGGTATCCGAGGATATGATAGGTAGGGTGTTCGATGGCCTAGGCAATCCAATAGACGATGGGCCCAGGATAATCCCGGATGAAAAGCGGGATATAAACGGAGTACCTATGAACCCAGTTGCAAGAGACTATCCATCGGAGTTTATCCAAACGGGGATATCTGCAATAGATGGATTGAATACATTGGTTAGGGGACAGAAGCTACCCATATTTTCCGGATCTGGACTCCCCCATGCCGAAGTAGCGGCTCAGATAGCTAGACAGGCAAGGGTTTTAGGAGAGGGTGAAGGGGATAGGTTTGCGGTAGTGTTTGCAGCTATGGGAATAACCTTTGAGGAAGCCCAGTTCTTTATAGATGACTTCAATAAGACTGGGGCTATAAATAGGGCTGTCCTATTTATGAACTTGGCTGATGACCCAGCCATAGAGAGGATTGGAACGCCCCGTATGGCATTGACCTGTGCCGAATACTTGGCCTATGAAAAGGATATGCACGTACTGGTTATATTGACGGATATGACCAATTATGCAGAGGCGCTAAGGGAAACCTCTGCTGCCAGGAAGGAAGTACCAGGTAGAAGGGGATATCCTGGCTATCTATATACGGACCTTTCAACTATATATGAAAGGGCTGGTAGGATCAGGGGTAGGAACGGCTCCATAACTCAGATTCCAATCCTTACCATGCCGGAGGATGATATTACTCACCCAATCCCGGACTTAACTGGATATATTACAGAAGGACAGATAATACTATCTAGGGAGCTTTACAGAAGGGGCATAGAACCTCCAATAGATGTACTGCCATCCCTATCTAGGCTTAAGGATGAGGGAATAGGGGAAGGTAGGACTAGGGAGGACCATGCAGATACCATGAACCAGTTATTTGCGGCTTATGCCTCGGGTAAAGAAGCTAGGGAATTAGCGGTAATATTAGGAGATGCCGCTCTATCCGATACGGATAAGGCATTTGCAAAGTTCTCGGAGGCCTTTGAAGAGCAGTATGTCAATCAAGGCTATGATAATAATAGAAGTATAACCGATACATTGGACTTAGGTTGGGATCTGCTCAAGCTCATACCAAGGGTTGAACTGAAGAGGATTAGGGACGAATACCTTGAGAAGTATCTTCCAGAGGAGACTGAAGGAGTTGAAGAATAGTGGCTAGATTGGATGCTAAACCTACCCGTATGGAGCTTACAAGGCTTAGGGGAAGATTATCCATCGCTACAAGAGGACATAAGCTCCTAAAGGATAAACAGGATGAACTCATGCGGGTATTCATCACCAAAGTCAGAGAGAACCAGGCCCTTAGGAAAGAGGTTGAAAAGGAACTTCACGAGGCTTTTCAGGAGTTCCTATTGGCCAGTGCTGCAATGTCGCCTGAGCTATTGGAGCAGGCTGTGGCATATCCTAAGGAACATATATCCGTAGATATAAAAAGAGAGAATATAATGGGCGTTAATGCCCCGGTTATGGACTTTGTAAGGCAATTGGAGGGGGATGCAGGTAGTATATATCCATATGGGTTTGTGCAAACCTCCTCGGAATTGGATGATGCCATTTCAAAGCTATACGGTATTATGGATAAATTACTTGAATTAGCAGAAGTCGAAAAGGCTTGTCAGCTGATGGCAGATGAAATTGAAAAGACTAGGAGAAGGGTTAACGCTCTAGAATTTAGAACCATACCCGAATTGGAAGAGACCATAAAGTATATAGTTATGAAGTTGGATGAAAATGAGCGAAGTACCATAACTAGGTTGATGAAGGTTAAGGATATAATAGAAGCCGATGCTTAAAATAAAACATGGCAGGAATATTCCTGCCATGTTTTATTTTAAATATGAATAAAAAATTGATTTATGAGGTATAAAAAACACCCTTTCTTGGCAATACTTTTATCATAGGAAAGGGTATTTTGTATGTAAAAATGTTTTGTCCCCCTTTACATTTTATATCATATACCCTTTCCTTTAATAAATGCTTTGGAGGGAGTGACATGAAAGGCTATAGAGTATTGATATTAGGTGCAATCATATTAACTTTATTAATACCTATCTTTGCCCTATCTGAGACTAAAGACAAGGACCTATTGGTAGACCTGTTGGAGGAGATGGATGCAGATTTTGTAGAGGGAAATGTGGATATGGGTGGAGTAATCAACCACAGCATAGTAGATAGACCGGAGATCGAAGGTATTGCTGAGGAGGTTAGGGATCATTTAGAAATACAGGAGGGAAGATCCTACCGAGAATGTATTACAGAGGAGGACGAATATATTCAATTGATGGGACAGGGCTACGATAGCTCTCAAAACTATATAATATTCACCTTATCCTCCTATAAGGACTTAGGAAATAGCCATGGGGAAACTTTCCTATTTATAAATTGCATAAAAAAGGAGCAATTTATTGAATTTAATGATATAATAAATAAGGTAGAAAAATTCTTCGATAAGTATGACGCAACCGTTGATATCACAAAATGTATCATCGGAACCTATGACGGGGAATTTGATCTTGAGAAGAACAGAAAACAAATACTTAGAGCAAATAACAAGGTAAGGGGAAGGGTAGTAGAGCAATACGAAGATGAGGGTGTATTGAGCTACTCCATATTTACCCCATATATTGATGAACATATCTATACAGGCGATAGGAAGATGAATTTAAATATTGCCGCAGGATATAATGAAGAGGAAAATAAAACATATTTTTGGATAGGAACACCTATAATAACCATTGGCTATTAGAATTAGGAGGGATTTATTTGGAAAAGATCATGGTGGAGAAAAGTCCTTCATTGAATGGGAAAGTGAGGATTAGTGGAGCTAAGAATTCTGCATTGCCAATATTGGCAGCATCTCTATTGGGAACTGAGGATATAATATTGGAAGATGTACCTAAATTGAAGAAGCCAATACCTCGCATATTATAT
>DUNJ01000197.1 GCA_012839395.1 Tepidimicrobium sp. | reverse complement strand
TGAGAAAAAGTGGAGGAGTAGATGGAATATCAAACTCAATGGCCTATGTTTCAACTGATAGAAGAATCCAAGTTATATTAATTGGATTCTTGATGGGAGCTTTTTTTGAAGGTGCAGCTGGTTTTGGAACTCCTGCTGCAGTTGCTGCACCTCTATTAGTTGGGATGGGATTTCCGCCGTTAGTTGCAGCTGTAGTTGCTTTAGTAGGAAATAGTGCACCTGTTTCTTTTGGTGCAGTAGGGACTCCTATAATAGGTGGTTTTTCACACTTAGAAAATCTCGCAATTGCAAGTGGATATCCCCATGGATTATATCAATTTTTATCAGATATTGGTGGCTTTGCATCTATACTTCATTTTTTAGTGGGTTCTTTTGTACCATTAGCGATGGTTTGTTCTATGACTTTAATAATTGATAGAAGTATAAAAAAGGGTCTTGCTGTTTGGAAATTAGCTTTATTTGGTGGTTTAATATTTACGATTCCGCAGATGATAATTGCAAACTTTGTAGGTCCAGAAATCGCTTCTTTACTGGGATCTTTAATAGCAATACCCATATTTATATTTGCAGTTAGAGCAGGTTTTCTTGTTCCAAAGGATAACTGGGATTTTAAGCCTCGCGATCAATGGGAAGATGATTGGGTTGGGGAAATCCAACCTGGAACAATGGGCGAGTCTGCTGCTACTGCTGATATTATTAGTCCTGGGAAAGCTTGGGCTCCATATGTAATAGTAGGAATTTTGTTATTACTAAGCCGTTTAAAATGGTTGCCATTTCAGTCTATTTTAAACAAATGGAGTTTAACTTGGTCAAATATTTTAGGAACCTCAATAAGCAGAGGAATTACGCCGTTGTATAATCCAGGTGTTTTTCCATTTATGTTTGTAGCATTACTAATACCTTCAATGCATGGTTTAGCTGGAAAAGAAGCACGACAAGTTTGGAAAGATACACTGAAACAAGTAAGACCTACCGCTATCGCACTGTTTTTTGCGCTTGGATTAACTTACGTTATGATGAACTCAGGTGATGCTTTTGAAAAAGATTCAATGTTAATAGTTATAGCTAAAACTTTAGCTTCTCTAGTAGGTAAAGGATGGTATATACTTGCTCCGGTAGTGGGTGTACTAGGTGCATTTATCTCAGGTAGTGCCACAGTATCTGATATTATGTTTGGTCCACTTCAATTTGATGCAGCTGTTCAGGCTGGATTGTCGGTAATTCCAATTCTTGCACTACAGACAGTAGGTGCTGCTGCAGGTAATATGATTTGTGTGCATAATGTTGTTGCTGCATTAACAACTGTTGGATTAGTTGGAAAGGAAGGAAGAGTAATTAAAAATAATATTGTAATATCATTGGGCTATGCTATATTAGCAGGAATTTTCACAATGATCATTATGTATGTTTTAAAGCCTGGATTTTTAATCTAAACTGAAAATTTAATTGTCTTTTCAAGGTGTTATTAAATGTATTAAATTACGTTAGAAGTTTAAATGAATTTGAAAAAATTCATAAAATGAGGGGGATAATAAATGAAACTTGCCTTTTTTAGTACCAAACCTTATGATAAAGAAGTTTTTGAACCTTTGGCAAAAAAAATGAAGATTGATATTAAATATTTTGAAGAAAAACTGAATTCGAAT
>DUNJ01000179.1 GCA_012839395.1 Tepidimicrobium sp. | reverse complement strand
TTTATATAGTCGTCTACAGAGACACAAGCTACCAAACCCACTTGCTCCCTGCCATCCATTATCTGTTTATATATATATAGATTCTCCTTGCTATCCTTGATAAAAACTCCATCATCTATCATGGACCTTAAGTTTTCACTTGCTCTTTCATAGACCCTTTTGTCATAAGGATTTATATCTGGTTCTAAGTCAATTTCAGCCCTATCTACACGAAGAAATGAATATGGATTGTCCTTAGCCATATTTTTAGCCTCTTGGCTATCCATAACATCGTAGGGTAGTGCAGCTACCCTTGATACAAATTTTTCACTTGGCCTTATAGCTTTAAATGGTTTCAGTACGATCATCTATCTCCCTTTCCTTCCAAAAATCTAATATTATTTTATTTACCTCATCGCCTATTTTCCTCTGAGCCTCCCTTGTAGAAGCTCCTATATGAGGGGTCACCGAGACTTTGTCATGGTTGCAAAGAACATCATTTAAGGTTGGTTCCTCTACAAATACATCTACTGCTGCCCCTGCTAGTTTACCAGAATTAAGGGCCTCTATCAACGCTTCTTCATCAACCACCCCACCCCTGGCACAGTTGATCAGGTAAGCCCCATCCTTCATCTTACTAATTTCCTTCCTACCTATTAATGCTTCATCTCCCTGATTATGGGGAACATGAAGGGATACAAAATCAGATGTTGATAGCAGTTGATCCAAGTCACAATATCTATATCTTTCATCATTTGCTATGGGTCCTACTATATCGTAGAATTTGATCTTCATCCCTAACGCACTGGCCTTTCTAGCCAGTTCTCTTCCAACCCTTCCAAATCCTATTATTCCTAGCGTTTTGCCTTCTATTTCAATTCCCTGATATTTCTTTTTGTTCCATTCTCCCCTCCTCATGGTAATATTGGAATTGTGCAAAAATCTTGCTATGTTGAACATATGTCCTATTACCAATTCTGCAACAGAAGTATTGCTGGCGTTGGGAGTATTTTTAACGGTAATACCCCTTAACTTGGCATATTCTATATCTATATTATCTAAACCTACCCCCGCTCTTATGATCAGTTTAAGATTTTTTGTCTTCATAGCCTCATCTATTACATCTTTAGTAACCTTGGTGGCAGATCGAACCACCAAAACATGAAACTTTTTTATCTCTTCCTTCAACGTATCTATATCACAATGTTGCTCCACAACATGAAAATTCATCTTCTTTAACCTCTCTAAACTGGTTTTTTCCATACCATCTGTAATCAGTATCTTCAACATTGTCATTCTCCTTTCTGTCATATTTTCAATATATCATCTACAGTTTCTATTAAACCACGAATATCCTCCATAGTATAATCACCCATATGGGAAATCCTGAAGGTCTTATTCTTCAACTTGCCATAGCCATTAGATATTACATAGCCCCTTTCCTCCAGTTCCTGGTTTAGCCTCACAATATCTATATTTCTCGTGTTCCTAATAGTAGTCAATGTATGAGATAAATACTTCTCATCAGCAAAGAGTTGAAATTTTTCTCTAGCCCATTTTTGCACATATTGAGCCATATCCAAATGCCTTCTATATCGATTTTCAAGACCTTCCTCAAGTATTTTATTTAGCTGATAATCCAAAGCATACATCAATGATATTGCAGGAGTTGAAGGATATTGATAATCCTTATCTTTAATATATCTATATAATGCAAGTAGATCGAAATAGGCCCCTCTATATTCCACCTTCTCTGCTGCTCTAATAGCCTTTTGCGATATAGATGCTATCGCTAATCCTGGCGGAACCCCTATTGCCTTCTGTGTGGAGGTAATGCATATGTCCACACCCAGTCTATCCACTTCTATATTGCTGCCCCCCATTGAACTCACTGCATCCAAACACCATATGATATCAGGATACATATCCATTACCTCCGAAATCTCCCCTAAAGGATTCATAACCCCTGTAGATGTTTCATTATGAGTAATAGTTATTAGATCATATTTGCCTGTAGATAATACCTTGTCCACCAATTCACCTGTTATCGCCTTTCCCTCGTCTACATTAAATTTATCTGCGGGAACATTATTGCATATAGCCATGTCATACCACCTGTTCCCAAAAGCCCCCGATGAAAATACGGCAGCCCTCTTTCTAGTACAGGACCTAATTGCCCCCTCCATTAAGCCAGACCCCGAGGAAGTAGATAAAAGTATTTGATCCTCTGTTTTAAATAATTTTTGAATCTTCCTGCTTATGTTCCTTTGAAGCATAGATGAATCCCTAGATCGATGACCTATCATCGGCTTTAACATTTGCTCCAATACATCCTCACTTACATCGATAGGTCCTGGAATAAATAGTCTTTTTTGCATTGATATACCTCCCCATGTTGAAATATAAAAAACCTTCCATCCCCAAAGGGACGAAAGGTTATACTTCCGCGTTGCCACCCAATTTGATCGCTAAGATCCTCTTTATGTAGTTAAGGCCTACATACCCTTTGCTATTAACAAAGATCTCAGAGGCGGATTCAATAGCAGCAGTGTCTGCTTCCACCAACCACAGACTCTCTGAAACTGCTAGTCTATTTACTATTCCTCGTCATAGTTTCATATTTAAATTAAAAAAACCTTCCATCCCTAAAGGGACGAAAGGTTGTACTTCCGCGTTGCCACCCAATTTGATCGCTAAGATCCTCTTTATGTAGTTAAGGCCTACATACCCTTTGC
>DUNJ01000178.1 GCA_012839395.1 Tepidimicrobium sp. | reverse complement strand
TAAAATCTATGAATATGGAAGGGATAGATTTGAAAGATAGAAACATATTGGTCCTAGGTGCAGGAGGAGTTGCTAACGCAATTTCGATATCCGTAGCTACGGAAGGTGCCAAAAAGATTTTTATCTGTAACAGAACGGTGTCGAAGGCTGAGAGATTGGCGGATAAAATAGGGAGATTCTTTCCCAATGTATTGGTTGAATTTAGAAGCTTAGCATTGGAGGGTGTGCCCAAGGATGAGATAGATATGGTGATAAATTGTACTTCAATTGGCATGTACCCTGATACCGATAAAAGTCCAATAGATTTTACAGGCTTTCCCAAAAAGTTAGTGGTATATGATACTATCTATAAGCCTCAAAAAACCAAATTTATGAAGCTAGCCGAAAAAAAAGGATATCATATCATAGGGGGACTTTCCATGTTAATAAACCAGGCTTTATATAGCCAAAAGATATGGAGTGAAAAGGAATCTTTTAATGTTTTTAAAAATTTTGAGAAAATAAGAAGGATTTTAAAAAAATATGTTGAATAATATAACGTGTAAATGTTATTTATATAGAAGATCTATTTCAATTAAGGGAAGGAATATGGAGGAAATATGAGGACATCAAATTTAAGGTTAGGGGAGCTTTTACTTAACTATGGGAAGATTTCTGAGGAAGAATTGAATCAAGCTCTGGAAGATCAAAGTAGATTTGGTGAAAGACTTGAAGAAATTTTAATGAAAAAAGGCTATATTAGCAATAGCGATATTATAGAGGTATTAGAATTTCAGCTAGGTATTTCACATTTGGATTTAAATAAAATTGCTATCAATCCGGAAGTAGTTACCAAGGTGCCGGAAAATTTAGCCAGGCGATATGAATTGATAGCCATAGATGAAAAGGAAAACCAGCTTATGGTAGCTATGGCGGATCCGCTGAATATCTTTGCAATAGATGACATTAAAATATGCACTGGATACGATATACAGCCAGCTATTGCCAGTAGGGAGGATATATTGCAGAGCATAGATAGATATTATAGAAAGGAATCGGCTGAAAAGATGGCAAGGGAATTTGCAGAATCCTATGAGATTGGCGATACATATGAACTAGAAGATGAAGAGTTAATGGAAGTAACCTTGGCACCAATTGTAAAATTGATAAATTCAATAATTGAACAAGCTATTGAGATGAGGGCCAGTGACATACATATAGAGCCCTATGCTAAGGATATTCGAATTAGGTACAGGATAGATGGAGATCTACAGGAGATTATGAAGTTATCTAGAAGTGGTCTTTCAGCCATAGTCACCAGGGTTAAGATTATGGGAAGAATGGATATTGCTGAAAAGAGGGTTCCCCAGGATGGTAGGGTGGAGTCCAACGTAAATGGTAGGGAGATAGATATGAGGATATCTACTATACCAACTGTCTATGGGGAAAAAATAGTTATCAGGTTATTGGATAGAAGCAATTTTATGTTCTCAAAGGAACAGCTAGGATTTACGGAAGAAAACATGAAATCTTTCAATATGATATTGAGGCAACCTCATGGAATGATATTGGTGACGGGACCTACAGGTAGTGGTAAAAGTACTACTCTATATGCGATATTGAAAGAACTGAATAGGCCGGATAAGAACATAATAACTATAGAAGATCCGGTGGAATATAAACTTGAAGGGGTAAACCAGGTTCAGATAAATCCAAAGGCTGGACTGACTTTTGCCAATGGATTAAGGGCTTTTTTAAGGCAGGATCCAGATATAATGATGGTTGGGGAGATAAGGGATGCTGAGACTGCGGAAATAGCTGTAAGAGCCGCTATTACGGGACATATTGTACTTTCTACCCTCCATACAAATGATAGCGTATCGGCTGTGGTGCGGCTTATGGATATGGGGATTGAACCCTATATGGTGTCTTCTGCTATTATAGGGGTTATTTCTCAAAGGCTTATAAAGGAGCTATGCCATAACTGCAAGATAGCCTATGAAGCTACTTTAGTGGAGAAAAGGATTTTAGGATTGGATGCAGAGAAAGAGGTGGCTTTATATAGAGCAAAGGGCTGTAATATGTGTAATTATGGATATAAGGGAAGAAGAGCTATACATGAAATAATGGTTATAGACAAGGATATTAGACAGTTAATAGATAATAGGGCCAGCGTAGACGAATTACGTAATTGTGCTATGAAGAAGGGTATGATAACCTTAGTAGAAAATGCTGTAAGCCTGGTGTTCAATGGTATAACCACTATTGAGGAAATATTACGGGCAGGATATACACTAAGTCAGGAGGAATAGTGTGAAATTATTGGAATTGATCGAATATGCCATCGCCAATGGGGCATCGGATATTCATATAACTGTTGGAGTGCCTCCTATTTTGAGGAAGGATGGGAGATTAATAACTTTTAGGGATAGAGTCTTAGCGCCAGCGGATACGAGGCGATTGGTAGAACAGGTTTTAGATGGGGAGCAATTATCTAGGCTTAAAAATAAGGGGGAAGTAGATACATCCTTTTCTAGTCCGGGGCTTGGACGTCTTAGGATTAACGCCTATAACCAAAGGGGTAGCTATGCCATGGCTATGAGGATTATTCCTTTGACGGTACCTACTATGGAGGAGTTGGGCATACCCCCTATTGTAAAAGATTTATCCAGGTTACCTAGGGGATTGATCTTGGTGACTGGACCTACAGGTAGCGGTAAGACTACCACCTTAGCTTCCATGGTAAGATTGATAAACAAGGAAAGGAAATGTCATATATTAACCCTTGAAGATCCCATTGAATACCTACATAAGCATGATAGGAGTATGGTGAATCAAAGGGAGGTAGGTACTGATACCCGGAGCTTTGCTGATGCGCTCAAGGCTGCTCTTAGGCAGGATCCAGATGTGATATTGGTAGGGGAGATGAGGGATTTGGAGACCATAAGCATTGTTCTTACAGCCGCAGAAACCGGGCATCTTATACTCTCTACCCTGCATACTATTGGAGCTGCTAAGACTATAGATAGGATTATAGATGCATTTCCACCACATCAACAACAACAGGTTAGGGTTCAACTATCTTCGGTGATTCAGGCGATTATATCCCAACAGCTATTGCCAAAGGTCGATGGAAAAGGAAGGGTGGCTGCCTTTGAGGTGATGGTTGCCAATCCTGCTATAAGAAATTTAATAAGGGAGGAAAAGCTCCATCAGATAGACACAGTTATACAGACTGGTGGGCAGTTTGGAATGCAGACCATGGATAAATCCCTATTGGACTTGTATAACAGAAGGGTTATATCTAAGAAAACTTTGATGAATCAGGCGGTTGATTTGGAAACCATTAAAAGATATATTTTGTAGGTGGTGAATATATGCCAATATATAGATATAAGGCAGTGTCTGAAGACGGAAAGGTTTTAGAAGGGTATTATGAAGGTGATTCTAAAGCAGATGTATTGGATATGTTGAAGAATAACTCCTATTACCCTGTGTTGATAGAGGAGGATATGGGAGCAAGCATAAAAACCGATATATTTGCTAGGAGGATTACCAAGAAGGATATGGCTGTGTTCTGTAGGCAGTTTTATACTATGTTAAACGCGGGGATAAGCATAGTAAACTGCTTGGATGTATTGAAAGAGCAGACACAAAACAATACATTTAAAAAGACCATATTCTCGGTCTATGAAGATGTGCAAAAGGGAATGACCTTGTCGGAAAGTATGAATAAATATGAAAAGGTGTTTCCATCCCTATTGGCCAATATGGTGGAGGTAGGAGAAACCAGTGGTACGTTGGATGTGATTATGGAGAGGATGGCTGTTCACTATGAGAAGGAAAATAGGATAGAGAACAAGATAAGATCTGCATTTGTATATCCTGCTGTACTCAGTATCGTAGCTATTGCAGTGGTAATCTTTTTATTGATAGTGGTGATGCCCTCATTTATAAGCATGTTTGAAAGCAACCATATGATATTACCTACACCGACTAGGGCATTGTTGGCTATTAGTAATTGGTTGAAGGCCTATTGGTACCTATTTATCGGGGCTATTTTTGCTATAGCTATTTCTTTAAGGATACTTGGGACAACCCCACGGGGCAGGCTTTTCTATGATAGTATAAAACTAAAAACACCTATACTGAATAAGCTAAGCATAAATATTGTTACGTCTAGATTTACAAGGACCATGTCCACATTGCTTTCTAGCGGTATCGCATTATTACAAGCTATGAATGTGGTATCTAATATATTGGGAAATGAGGTGGTATCCCAAAGGTTGGATGTGGTCAAGGAAGATATTAGAAAGGGGATTCCCATGTCCAGAGCTATAGAGACAATGGATATATTTCCACCCATGGTGGATTCTATGATAAGAGTTGGGGAGGAATCGGGAGCGATTGACGATATACTCGATAAGACTGCAGATTTCTATGATGAAGAGGTGGATACCTCCATCCAGAGGATGACAACCCTACTGGAACCTATGCTAATAGTGGTTATGGCGGTGATAATAGGCTTTATAGTCATATCCATAGCGATGCCTATGTTTGATATGGTAAGTACCGCACAGATGTAGGCGGTAAACTTATAAGATAGGGATAAAGGGGGAATTGATATGCTCGAATGGATTGGAAAGAAACTAAGGAAAAACCAAGGTTTTACATTGATTGAGCTGGTGGTAGTTATAGCAATACTTGCAATATTAGTTGCAATAGCAATACCAAAACTCGAAGCATCTAGGAAAAATGCAGCAGTTACAGCTCACAATGCCAATGTAAGGACTATAGAGAGTGCGGCAAATATGTATATAGCTGATGGGAGAGAATTACCGATAACTGCGGGAGATGGAAAAATTGAAGGGGATAACCATGTCTTAGCAGATTATCTGCAGGAAGCACCTAAAGTACCAAAGGGGATCGAAAGTAATGAAACATATTATAAGATTGAAATATCAGAAGATGGCAAAATCACCGTCAATCCAGGTCCCAAATAATAGGAAAGGATGGTAGCATTGTAAATAGAGATGGACAAGAGTGAATAGGTGATTACAACTCGCAACTTGCCACTAATCACCAATAAGGGAGGCTATAATGATAGTACTTATATTCTTACTAGGTATTATAGTTGGATCTTTTCTAAATGTATGTATATATAGGCTGCCCAAAAAAGAGGGCATAGTTTTTCCAGACTCCTATTGCCCTATGTGTGGCACTCCTCTAAAGTGGTATAACTTGATACCTATTATAAGCTTTATAGTACAAAAAGGAAGATGTGGATACTGTGGTGGAAATATATCCCCCCAGTATCCCATAGTGGAGTTCCTAAATGGAATTTTATATATAGTTTTATACAGTAAGTTCAGGCTGCACGTGAATTTTTTATTCTATGGAACTATATTTAGTATTTTAATAGTAGTAAGCGTTATCGATCTATATCATCAAATCATTCCAGACATATTGAATATCTCCATATTAGTCGCAGGTACTATATATGGAATAATATTATCTATCCAATTAGGTGCGCTTTTCAATATTATAGCCAGCCTGTTGGGACTGATAATCTCTGGATCCACATTTCTACTTATAGCCATTATATCCAAAGGTAATATGGGAGGTGGAGATATTAAGCTAATTGCTGTATTAGGGTTTATATTGGGATGGAGGAAGGCATTGCTAAATATGTTTCTATCCTTTGTATTTGGTGCAGTTATATCCATATTTTTATTGCTATTTAGGGTAAGAGGAAGAAGGGATGCTATACCCTTTGGTCCATTTATCTGCTTAGCTTTTGTAATAACCTTGCTTTGGGGAGATGAAATCTTGGGTTGGTACATGGGGATTTTCTAGTATGTTATTAGCTGGTAATTATAGAAGGGGATGATCTTATTTGAAGCTATCGTTACCATTTACCAAGAAAATATTGTCATTGGATATAGGGGCATATGGGATAAAAGTTGTGGAGGGGCGTAGAAAGGGGCAGAGCATTAGGATCGATAAATATTTTATCATTCCTACACCAGAAGGAGTTTATGATGATGGAAAAATAGCGGATAGGGATCTACTTCACTATACGATTCATGAGGAGCTAAAAAAAAATAAGATAAGGGCTAAGGATGTATATTTGACCATAAATAACTCTTCCATAATAACTAGGGAGGTGACTATTCCGAAAGTGAAGGATGATGAAATTGAGAGGGTATTGAGATTTCAATTGGAGGATTATATACCCATTGATCCAAATAATTATATAATTCAATTTAAGATAATAGAGGAGTTTATTGATGGTGATGTGAATAGATTGAATATCCTATTAGTGGCTATTCCCAGGGATATGGTAGAGGAGCATTTTGAACTGTTGAAAAGTCTAAGTCTAAATCCCATGGTTTTGGACTATCAACCTAATTCCATTGCTAAGCTTATTCAATATGGAGGGTTGATAAATGGTGAATATTCTACGAAGGATATGACCTTTGCCGTTATAGATATGGGATACGATAGCGCTAAGGTTTCTATAATAAGGAATGGGAGGATTCAAGTGAGCAGGATAATAGAGGGCGGGGGTGGGAGTATAGGGCCAAATGTTGCAAAACAAGATATTATAGACAATTTTTTTGGAATTTTAAGTCAGAGAATTGAATTGGTATTTAGATACTTTTTATCGAGAAAGCCGGGGAATAGAATCGATAAGATTCTATTGGTGGGTGGAAATAGCATTGTGGATGGAATAGTGGAATTATTTATGGCAGATTTTAGTATCCCTACAATGAGAATGGAATCCTTGGATAACATATATGGGGTTGAACAGATATACATATATATAAATGCAATAGGTTCAATTATCAGAGTAATAGAGGTGTAGATATGCAGGATTTTAATTTTTTTGAACCCTATTTGGACAAGAAGAGGCTTAAAATAGAGGGGAAGTTTATCCGTTATCTCATCGTAATACTGTTATCTCTATCTTTAATATCCTACATCATATTGATTCAGATTAAGATAAGACGGCTATCGGATGAGATAGCTAAGCTGGAAGCGGCTGCTGAGGATGAGATAACAAATAGAAGGGTTGATGATATAAGAAAGATGGAAAAACAAGCAAAGAAATTGAAGGCTGCATTGGAAGAGGTTAAATTTATAGATAGGAAATTGGAAGAAGATAACATCATAGACGACCTTCTATTGCAGGCCATAACATCTAAAATGCCCAAGGACCTATTCTTTACATCCATGAAAATGGATTCCAATGGGATTGAAATAGTGGGGATTGCACAGGACAAACAAACAATAGCAGAACTGGGCAAAAGTCTGGAAATGATAAAAGAGTTTAAGGAGGTTTTTATATCAAGTATATCAAAAGAGGAAATTTACTATAAATTTAACCTGAATATCAACTTAAAGGATGTGAATGCAGATGAAGAGGCTGAAGCTGCTGAAGATTCTGAAGCCGAAGAGAATGCTGAGTAAAAGAGAGAAGTTTTTGTTGATTGTATTGAGCACGATTATCGCTTGCATGTTGGTATTTAGGCTTGTTATAAGGCCCCAATATGATAGATTGCAGAATTTGATTGAAAAAAGGGATAAGTATGCGAAAAAGATATCCAATATGGACTCCTTATTGAACAGAGAAGATGGGGTATATAGGGAGTGGAATGATTTACATAGGCAAAAATCTACTATCCTTGGGAAGTATTTTTCCAACATTGAGCAGCCTCAGATCATATATATAATGGATGGATTACTTGGCAAGAAGATGGAGATATCGGATATTAGATTTGACAGACCACAAGAGGAGCAGATTGGTGAATCGAAGGTTAAGGTTATGAATATCTCCATCCCGTATAAGAGCACATATAAAAATATTTTGGATACAGTTAAGAGGATATCTGCCAACGAAAAAAGGATATTTATATCGGATTTAACTATGGATGGAAATGATGATGGATCCATATCAGGAGATTTAAAATTAAAGGTATATTGTTTGGAGGGGATAGTAGAAACAGCAAAGGAAGTGGTAGATGTAGATGTTATATCAAACGGTGGAAAGCTAAGTCCTTTTGAAATATTTGATGGTTATATAAAACTGGATGATGAGCCTATGGATGATGATACTTCCAGAGAGGGGGATGCAGGAGGGGATCAAAACAGTAGCTATATGCTCGATTATAGGAACAGGGATGTTCCAAAAGATGGGCTGGATGGCTATGATAGCAGGATACTAGAAGATTTTGAGGATAATGGATTTAAATTTGGCGCATCTCACGATGATGTAGAGGGTAATTTATCTAGGGCTACCAATTCAAAGTCTGGCAAATATTCTATTAAATTGGAATATAATATACATACTTCTAAGAGAACTAACAGGGCTTATATAGATTTAGGGAAAAGGAATATAGTTATAGAATCGGTTCCATATACATTGGGGATTTGGGTTTATTCATATCGCTATTCACCTGTCGCATTAGGCTTTCAATTTAAGGGCCAGGGTGGCGAGAATTTGGAGGTGAATCTAACTAAAAATATTAGTTGGAGAGGATGGCGATATTTAAAGGCGATTCCTCCGCAGGACTGGGGCGTATATCCGTTAAAGTTGGAAAAAATTTTTTTAGAATTGCCTAATGGTAAAGATGAATATGGAATAATATTATTTGATAAATTGGAGGGCAATTATCCTAAAGGGGATAGGGTTCATGGAGGAAACTTTGACTTCTAAGGATGTTGTAGAAGGTAAGATACTGATAATACCTACATAAGTTTTGGATTAAAGGAGAGTAATACATGAAGGATAATAGAGGTATTGCCTTAATAGAGATAGTGGCGGTGATAAGTATAATCTCTATAATCTTATCGATTCCTATGCTTAGGAATAATTCTAGGTTTACAAATAAAGAAAGGAGGGAATTGATCGAATTTAAAAACGATATAAATTATGCACGAAATAGAGCGATAGTTGAGTCTAAAACGCACTATGTAACCATTTTGCCTCATAGTAACTCTTATAACATATATGGCATAGAGGGATTGATGAGAAGGATTCAGAAGAAAAAGATATTTGAGCACGGGATCACAATCCGTGGAAGCAATTTTGAGGGAAATGAGATCGTATTCAATCGCTTTGGTTCACCTTTAAAAGGGGGGAGGATAAGATTAGAGAGCAGTAAAGGGGAAATTATAGAGATTACTGTAAAAATGGATGGTGACCTTGCCCGT
>DUNJ01000198.1 GCA_012839395.1 Tepidimicrobium sp. | reverse complement strand
TATGAAGTGGTGGATGGTTCGAGCAGGTGATAGTAATGAATTGATACCTCAATGGCTGGCGAAGGGGAAGGCATCCATCGGTTGGAGCGAGCTTGGGAATCCCAAACGCTTTCGGGATCGCGACGATGGATGCCTTCCCCTTCGCCAGCCATTGAGGTATCAATTCATTACTATCACCTGCTCGAACCATCCACCACTTCATAACCTGTTGGCCTCCCCCATTAGACCCCTCATCGGTCTTCCTATGAGTCCTCCCCTTTGTCATGAGCACAATCATGATCATTGGCGGGAAAACTGTAGGAGAATACTATTGAGCCTGGATGCCATTCATTGGTTCATAGTATCCTCCGTGCATCAGCCCACCAGTTAGCGTGAATAAGCTCGGTTACCCAGTGACCATACAAACCTTTCTCCTAGGCTCCAAAGTGCAATAACATATTACACTTCACCTTACCTTTGCTTAGTAATTAGGCAATACCTGGTAAGATCCCTTTGTGTGCCTACTTCCCTGTGCGGCTCATATACCGTCTATGATTGCAGTGACATGCAGGCCCACCCTTACAGGGCAGAATCACTTCTCATTACTGCGGAGCTTGTTATGTTCGATGCATAGAGGCCCCCAGCAGAGAGACTATCCTCCGCTAGGGGCCTACACTCTTGGTCTTGTTGTCATCACCTGAGGATCAGGCTACCGCCAAAAACGCCCTTTCTTGGGGTTTACTAGCTGGAAGTGATGAATTCCATACCCCATCCGTAAAGAACGCCTTTTATGGGCCAGTTTTCAGCTGCTAGCTAAGCCACGAGATGGGTAAGGCAATCAGACCCTAACCTGTCCTGAGTAGCTTATCTACCCTATCCCCGAAGCCATATTGCCGAAGATAGTCGATCAATGCTGCCTCCAGGATGGCCCTTTGGGGGATCCCCTTCTCCTCACTGAAGTCAGTAATGAGCTGGGCCAGCAAGGTCGATATGTAAAAGGTCTTAGGGCTCGATACACCTGGCACTGTATATCGGGGTATAAGTCCTGGGTCACTCTCAGCGCTGAGCAAGCGTCGCAGAGCATCCTCATTCTCAAAGAGAAAGTCAAGCAAGGGTAAATAGGGGCCAATACCGTCTACATTCTGTCTATATGTACCATCTGCCGATGGCCGTGTTACATCCGCTTGTACTTCTGGCTGAAGCTCCCCCGCCAGTTTGGACTCTCCCTCACGACCACCAGCCTTGACATATGTCTCCTGCTCTGTTGACCATGACCATCCTTGGCTTGCCATATATCGCCCTAGGTCCCTATGATCTGTAAACCCCGCTGCCTGTGCGATAGCTGTGAAATCCTTCTTACCTTCCTCGATCATAGCAAGCACTCGCCTAACTTTGCCGGGCATTGCCCCATTTGGGCAGATAGGCTTGGCTAGATCTTCTTTGGGTACATATTCGCCATCCTTATATCTAAAGCCGTTCCTTCTCATCAGTACATCTAGCGATCCTGCGTTCTTGTAGCCAAGCTGCACCGCCAGAGTAGACCTATCTATACCTTCGGCTTGACCGGCAAGGACCGCTGCAATCTTCTCTTCGGCTGACAACCTAGGTACTGTCAC
>DUNJ01000177.1 GCA_012839395.1 Tepidimicrobium sp. | reverse complement strand
TCCATTTCTACTCCAGTTTTACCGGTAGTTCTAACCTCTGATTCTATTTCAATCCCAGTATCCAATATATTGAATCTAATATCCATACCGGTTAAAGATATATTGTGACACATGGGTATCAATTCGCTGGTCCTTTTAGCTCCCATTATTCCAGCTATCTGAGCCACCGATAAAACATCGCCTTTTTCTATCATTCCGTTCCTAATCATTTCAACGGTGTCCCTTTTCATGCTTATACTGCCCCGAGCTATAGCTATTCGCTTTGTATCATCCTTATCTCCTACTTCTACCATGTGTGCCCTGCCTTCTTCGTTAAAATGAGTTAGTTTCATCCTTAACCCCCTATCCTATACATATCCTTCCAAATATATTTTCCATCCTCCAAATGGTGAGATTCTGGTTTTTCCTTTATAGCATTTAATATTACATTCTCTATATCCCCCCCATTCATCAAGGCCTCCTTCAAGTCTATCTCCTCATTGGAATGCAAGCATAATTTCAATTTTCCCTGAGCGGTAATCCTTACCCTATTGCAGTCTTCACAGAATTTGCAGGATATAGGATTAATTAATCCAACCCTGCCCTTCCCATTTGGCACTCTATAATATATTGCTGGGGAGGACTTGTCCACCCTTTCCACCTTTATCAACGTTGGTACCTTGTCCAATACAAGCTGATTAGATATAAAATATTTCGAGTTAAATCCTACCGCTTCCCCCATAGGCATCAATTCGATAAATCTGACGTCTATTTGCTCCTCTTCTGTCCACCTTATAAAGTCTTCAATTTCATCATCATTAAATCCTCCTACCAATACTGTATTGATCTTTATCGGGGTGAGTCCTTCCTCTTTTGCAACTTCAATTCCCCTTAATACATTACTAAGCCTCCCACCTCTAGTTATTTCAGCATATTTATTCTCATTCAAGGTATCCAAGCTTATATTAACCCTATTAAGCCCAGCCTTCTTCAGGTCCCTAGCATATTTTCTTAACAATATGCCATTGGTGGTCATAGCAAAATCCTTTATATCTTCTAATTGGCCAATTCTCTTAACCAAATCCACTATCCCCTTCCTTACAAGGGGTTCTCCTCCAGTTAATCGTACCTTGTCCACTCCCAAAGATGTAAAGATCCTTGCTATCTTTCCTATCTCCTCTATCGTCAATATATCATCATGATGAACCTGGGATATGCCTTCCTTAGGCATACAATATCTACACCTTAAATTGCATAGATCTGTAACAGAAATGCGAAGATAATTTATCTTTCTACCATAAGAGTCGCGCATAATATGTCCCCTTCCTATAAGTTTGAAAGCCTACATAGCGATGGTACATAATACTTCTATTTTACCATAGAACTTAAAGATAATTATAAAGATATTGATATTAATCGATCGCTATAACCTCTCCTATATCTTCAAATTCATAGCCGCCTAAAGATGCAACCCTTTCAATAAATTCATTAGATTTAAGCACATCTAAGAATTCTTTAATCCGTTTATCCTCAAGCATTTTATAGGGCAATAGAAAATCATATTCCTCATAGGCTATATCTATAAAATCCAATTCTAATGCTTTTGCTGCTGAATATATGCCTAATCCAGTAGTAGCAGAACCAGTTTTAACCGCCATAGCCACCGCCATATGGGTAGTCATCTCCCTATCGTATCCTTCTATTTGAGAACTGTCTATGCCATCTCTGTTTAAATAATAATCCAAAAGAATCCTAGTCCCAGCTCCCCTCTGCCTATTTACATATACTACCCCATCTTTGGTTAGATCGGAAAGACTTTGAATATCCTGCCTATTCCCTTTTTTCACCATAAAACCCTGTTGTCTTTTTACTCCTTTTATAATGGCCATCCTCTGTCCCGGGAAATATCTTTTAACATAGGGTATGTTATATTCCCCAGTTTCCATATCCAAAAGGTGAATTGGTGCTATATGACATTCCCCCCTTTTCATGGCTAGTATACCACCCATACTTCCCACATGACCAGAGCTTAAGCTCATCATATCCCCAATTATATCCATTATAAGATCATGGCTTCCTATGGATACCAAGGTATCCTTTATCCTATCCATAGGTTTAAGTAATCTGACATCTACAGTATCCCCAGCCTCTATCCCTTCCAGGGATTGGGGAATAACAGCTATTCCATCAGCCTTTACCAAGCTCATGGTAACCCCAGCACCGCTGGATAAAGGGGTGGCAATTAGCCTATCTTCTACATATCCTAAGTTAACCCTTATCAATTCCCTGCTCTTTAAAGATGATGTTATCTTCTTAGAGGTAGTAGCTTTAACAAAGGAGCTCGTTTCCTCATCCAGCCCTATAAATTGCAATATCAATGGTTTCACGAAGGTCTCAAATACAAGATAGGCCGATACCGGATATCCGGGTATCCCTATAACCGGTTTTTTGTCTATAATCCCAAGTATTGTAGGCTTACCAGGTTTCATAGCCACCCCATGAATTACTACCTCACCCAATTCTTCAATCACATCTACAGTATAATCCTTGGTTCCCGCTGAGGATCCAGCACCTATTATTAAGATATCGTTTTCCATCACACCTTTTAATACTGCCCTTTTAATTAGTTCATGGTCATCTTCCACGGTATCATACCTTCTAGGCGTTCCTCCATTTTCCAATATCAAAGCCTCAAATACCCGAGAATTGGAATCCATTATCTTACCGGTTTCTAACTCCCCGAAATTATCTATAATTTCAGTACCTGTAGGTATAATCCCAACCCTCGGTCTTTTATACACCTTAAGCTTATCAATTCCACCTGATATCAATGCCCCCATATCTATAGGCCTTATCTTATGCCCAGATGGAACTATCATCTCTGTCGCAACTATATCTTCACCTATAGGCCTTATATGTTGCCAGGGATGGGCTGCCTTCAATATTTGAACCTTTCCTTCCCCCATATCTATTACATCCTCAATCATTATAACCGCATCATAAGGATCCTCTACCACGTTTCCAGTATTTACATATCTGAAACTCTTTCCCTCCTCTAACACCTTAGGATTCAATTCCGTTGCCCCCCATGTCTTAACAGATTCCACTACTATACCATCCATAGCTGCCGCATTATAGTTTGGGGACGATACCTTAGCGTGTATAGCCCTATAGGTAACCCTCCCTAAGGCAGCTTCCACCTCTATTTCTTCCCACTGGGGCTCTATATTCAATTTCCTATAATAGGTCTTCTTAGCTAAATCGATATCTATATTATCTATATAAGTGCTCCTTTGCCTCTTACCCATACTCTCTCTCCTTTCTCACCTAGGCAATTCATATTCCCTAAAGTAGGAATACATCCCTATCTTCTCCCTTATATACCCCTTCTTCATGGGATTTTATAACTATATACCCATGGGAATCGGATAGCAATGTAATCATACCCGATTTACCAAAGCTAGGAGTTGCATAGAACTTTCCATCTATCTCCTTCAGTTTCACTGTCTGATAAGTTTCCTTACCGGGGGATGAGGGAAAATTAAAATCCATTGTAGCTTTTACCCTTGGCATAATATCTATGATGCCCATCTTCTGCCTTATATATTGCTCCACTACAGCCTTGAATACTATTATGGAAGACACCGGATGCCCTGGAAGACCAAATATTAGTTTTCGCCTTCCTTCGCCTATTATAGTGGGCATCCCAGGCTTTATGGATATGCCATGGACAAACACTCCCTTCCCATCGAAAGAGTCTATTACCCTTCCAGTATAATCCCTAGCACCTACGGAACTACCCCCAGAAATCAATACTATATCCGCAATATCTATTGCCCTTTCCGCTTCCGACCTTAAAAGTTCATAATTATCCCTTACGATGGTTCTTCCTACTACCTCGCCGCCCAGTTGCATTATAAGGGAATGTAATGCATAGCTATTTATATCCCTAATCTTCCCCATTTCAAGTTTCTCATCCAAACCTATTATCTCGTCCCCGGTCGATATAATATAGAATTTAGGTTTCTCATATACCTTCACCTTGGATATTCCTAGAGCTGCCAATACTCCAACCATCTCAGGGCCTATCCTTCTGCCCCTCCTTAAGGCTATTGCACCTTTTTTGATGTCATCACCTTTCAATATGATGTTTTCATTAAAAGATATGGACCTATACACCATGAGACTAGTCTCGTCCAACTTCTCCGTATATTCTATCATCACCATTCCGTCAGCGCCTTCTGGAATCATCCCCCCTGTAGGAACGTAAACCGCTTCTCCGGGACCTACTTTATATTTAGGGATCTCCCCCATCCTCACTTCCCCTAGTATAGTAAGTAAGCTCGGTATAGATTCATTAGCCCCATGGCTATCTTTACTCCTTATGGCATATCCATCCACTGTCGAGCGATTAAATTCCGGTACATCTATATCGGAATGGATATCCTCAGCCAATACTCTATCAGTACATTTTAGTATAAGTACTTCTTCCCTTGCCAACTGATAATCTTCAAATGCCTTCATCAGCCTTCCCCTAGCCTCTTCAATGGATACTACATCAAAAAAATCCATCTTAACAACCTACCTTCCCTTCTTCTAGATATATGATATCATCACATAACCTCCTGGATTGCTCCATATTATGGGTAACTATTATTATGGTGCTCCCAGTCTCCTTATTAAACCTTACTATTTCTCTTTCCATTATCTTTATCGATTCTGGATCTATATTGGATGTAGGTTCATCTAATAACAACAGTTTGGGTTTGAACACCAAGGCCCTAGCTAGGCTAACCTTCTGGGATTCCCCACCTGATAATAGATGAGCCTTGTTATCTTTAAGATCCTCTATTTCAAACCTCTCTATTATCTTTTCAACCCTCTCACCGATTATATTTCTGTCTACTCCTCTAATTTTAAGAGGATACTCAATATTCTCATAAACTTTCCTCCTAAAGAGATATGGCTTTTGAAATACTATGGTCATATCCCTATAGGTTTCCTTATCTATAGGTTTTTTATCATATTCAACTGTCCCTAAATATCCTTTATCCAATCCTGCAATTATATTTAGTAGGGTACTCTTTCCAGAACCATTGGGCCCTATTACTCCAATTATCTTCCCCTTTTCCATAGTTAAGTTGTCGATATCCAATACCAGATTATCGGAATAGTATCTTTTTAAATTCTTAACCCTTATCTCCATATCAGTCCTCCCCGCTGTATGAATATATTATACTATTTATTACAAAGGATATCACCAGCAAAACGAGGCCCAAGGCAATAGCCGTAGGATAATCACCCATGGATTTCATCATGGATATGGTGGTAGTTATAACCCTGGTTCTATATTTAATGTTTCCGCCTACTATCATAACTGCTCCTACCTCGGATATGGCCCTGGAAAATGCAGTTACAACATTAACCATTAGGTCCAATCTTAATTCTTTTATGATTAATATTATAATATCCTTTTTGTTTCCCCCTAAGGTTATTCCTACGTTCTCTATTTCCTTTCCCCTATTCTTTGAAAGACTATAGGTGAGGCCCAATATTAAAGGGATCACCAGTAAAGTTTGAGCAATTACCATAGCCTTAGGTGTATATAGGAGGTCAAACCTGCCAAGAGGACCTTTTCTGGATAATATTATAGCAACCATTAGCCCCACTATAACCGAGGGTATGCTCATAAATGTATATAGTATGCGAGAAAAAGCCCTTTTCCCTCTAAAGTTCTTAATTCCTAAATGAATTCCAATAGGAATACATATCAAAGCTGCCACCACAGTAGCCGTAGTAGATACCATCAAAGATAGGGAGATTATACCGTATATCTCCCTATCAAATGTTGTCAATAGCTTTAAGGCTTCCCTAAACCCCTCCAGTATGTAGTCCATAAATTTTCACCACCATATAAAGCTTACGCTGTGTATTCCTTGCCCTTTATATAAAGTAAACTTGCAGCTTTTAGAACAACTAATTGCTATCTATTTTGCATTGGGTATAAATAAGGGCTGTCCAAATTCTTCAACACCAAATTCCCCTATCAATTCCTGGGTTTCTTCTGATAGGAACCAATCCATAAGCTTCTTAGCACCTTCAGCATTTATATGGTCGCTCTTCTCTGGATTTACAGGTATTATGCCATATTGGTTGAATAGCTTATCGTCCCCTTCTATTATTATTTCTAAATCCAATGTATCCTTCATACTCAAATAAGTACCTCTGTCCGTAAGGGTATAGGCCTGCTTCTCATTAGCCATGGTCAATACGTCCCCCATTCCGGCTCCCGCGGAATAATACCATTCCCCTTCCGGTTGGATATCGGCTTCTCCCCATATAGCAAGCTCCCTCTTATGGGTTCCAGAATCATCTCCTCTGGAGATAAAAGTAGCCCCCTTTTCAGCTACGGCTTTCAAACCCTTCAATATATCCTCTGGGGCATTTTCCTTAAGCTTTAATGGGTCATCTTCAGGCCCTACCAATATGAAATCGTTATACATTACATCATGCCTTTCTAAACCATGGCCCTCTGCTACAAACTCCTCTTCACTCTCCTTGGCATGAACTAGGAGAATATCGGCATCTCCATCCTTGCCCATCTGAAGGGCTTCGCCAGTACCTACCGCTACAACATCTACCTTGATACCAGTTTCTTCTTCAAATACTGGCAATATGTGGCCTAATAGTCCACTATTTTCAGTACTAGTGGTCGTAGATAAAATCAACCTACCACCGTCTTCGGAAGGTTCGCTTTCCACCACTTCGCCATTATCTTCAGGCCCTTCCACTTCTTGATTTTCCCCTGTTGTACAGCCTACCAACATCGCAAAGATAAGTAAAATACTTAAGGTTAACACTAAAAATCTTCTCATCTATATCTCTCCTTTGCTAAAATATATTAAAAAGCAGCCCGGAAAGGACTGCTTTTAAAATCTACTAACATAAGCTTTTATTGTTCCTTTCCAAACACGGGAGGCATAAGGATTTCCCCTTATACCCATCGGCTTGTCCTTCATAGCTATTTGCCTTAGAAGATCCAGCTCGGAAGTTTCATATATTTATTTTTTACTAAAACCATTAAGTATTATACTCAGCTTTAAAATTTAAGAGTAAGTCATACCAAAGTCGCCATGTAACCTAAAATAACTAGACTTGTCCATATATGAATATCCCTGCAACAATAAGGTTATCATAATATGCCATATTCTGCAATAAATAATATAAATTATTAATATTGTTCTAACATTACCATAATTGACAAACCTTTCAATAAAAACTACAATTGTATTCAATGGTAAATCTAAATTAACTTAGGGGGGATTTTTTTGGAAAGGTATGCTAGAAATTTCAATTCCTTATCCCAAACAGAACAATCCATACTATTTAATTCCAATGTAGCTATAGTAGGTCTTGGCGGGTTAGGCGGATATGTTCTGGAGAACTTAGTTCGATTAGGGGTGAAAAACCTTCATCTAATAGATAAGGATGTGTTTGAAGAATCTAATTTAAATAGGCAAATATTGTCCTTAGAAGAGAACATGGGAAAGTTTAAAACAGATGAGGCCTATAGCAGGGCTAAATCCATAGATAATGAAGTAAATATAAAGACCTTCAACGATACCCTAGATAGAAATAGCACCCATATGTTAGAGAGCGTTGACCTAGTAATAGATTGTCTAGATTCAGTGGAGGGCCGGATAGAATTAGAAGCCTTATGCAACAGGCTAAATTTAACCTTGATCCACGGTGCCATAGGTGGGTATTATGGACAGGTTGCTCTCTCTACCCCTGGTAATAGAATATTCCATAAAATATACAAGGGATCCAATAATATTGAGAATCCTCTGGGTAATTTGCCTATGACCTGTATGGTCACAGCCTCCCTCCAAGTATCCCTAGCATTGAGGGTGCTCTTTGGCAAGGAGGTTGAAGATAAGCTTATCTATATCAATGTTGAAGATATGGAACTATTAAAAGTTAATCTATAGATATATTCCATATTACTTTCTAAAGCCAAAGTTCGTATACAGATTCATCCTCTCGCCCCTCGCGAACCCGATAAGGGTTATACCCAGCTTTTCCGCTATCTCAACCGATAAGCTTGTAGGGGCTGCTCTGGAAACTACAATAGGCACCTGTCTCTTAGCAGCCTTTATAAGCATCTCAGATGATATCCTTCCACTAGATAATACTATCTTATCTTGCGTATCTACGCCCTCTAAAAGGGCCTCCCCAAACACCTTATCCAGTGCATTATGTCTTCCAATATCCTCTTTGAATATTATTATTTCATCGTTATCACACAGTGCACAACTATGTGTTCCGCCGGTATTTAAAAAAAGCTCCGATCTCCTACTAAATTCCTTTACAAGCTCTTTAATCTTTGCAATTTTTACTGGTATAGGATTTTCTATCCTCCTAGATTTAAAGGAGTCTACTACATTATAAAAGATAGTTCCCTTACCACATCCAGAGGTTATGGTCCTTTTACGTCTGAATTCTTCGCTAAGCTTATTTAGCCTATCTGCATAGATATAGGCTATACCTTGTTTTTCATCTATCCTAATATCTCCTATATCTGAGTAGGAGTCTATCAACCCTTCAGAAAATATAAATCCTATGGCCAAGTATTTAAGGGAACTAGGACTACATAATAATGTAATTAACTCCTCATCGTTTACAAATATGGTAAAGGGATACTCTACTATTACCATATCCTTTTCCTCTATTGTCCTATCTCCCCTTATCCTGATAATATCCACGTTCTTCATATCCTTCATCCATATCTACCTCAGTCGCGATTTTCTATGGTTCTTAAAAAGTTTCTTAAATCATCCCTGGTGTTTAGGTTTAAAAACATATCCCAGTTTGGGCTAAATTCCCTAGCTTTTTCTTCCTCTATATAGTGGGTGGACACCTCAGCTACCAAAGAGTTAACAGATCTTTGATTCCCTGATAGATGTTTCTCTATATCCTCTATCATATCCCCTGAATAAAATGCGTTAAAGGCCTCTATCCAACCCTTGTACCTAGTGACACAGGCCTTTACATTCAAATCCTTCAACTCCCTTTTTAAAAATCTTATATATTCTATATTGATATTAGGCATATCACAGGCAACAAAATACACATACCGGCTTTTTGCTTCCTTTAACCCTGCATGTATGCCGGATAGAGGACCCTTTCCTACTATTATATCCTTAATTATCTTATCGCTAAATCCTAGATAGTATTGAGAGTTATTAGTCACAACTATTATTTCATCAAATTCTTGTCGGAGTTTGATCCTTAAGTTATCGATCAATCTTCTTTCATCTATTTTCAATAATTGCTTATCAAAGCCCATCCTACTACTTTTCCCGCCCGCCAATATGACAGCAGTTCCAAATCTTTTCATAGCTTCCACCTACCTGGCACAATCCCCGGCCTGACCGGTTAATATTTCCAAACCATGATATAAGCTATCCATCGCATATTCTAAGGATTCTTTAACAGCTTTTGGACTGCCAGGGAGATTAACTATTAATGTTTTACCCCTTATCCCCGACACCGCCCTCGATAACATAGCCCTAGGAGTTATGCTGAGGCTATAGTATCTAATAGCCTCAGCTATGCCATTGGCCATCCTATCGCAAGCCCTTATAGTTGCCTCCGGTGTTAGATCCCTTTCGCTAAATCCCGTTCCCCCGGTAGTCAATATAAGGTCTAAACCCAATTCATCTGCCATATATATTATCTCATTTAAAATCGCCTCTTCATCGTCAGGCAGGATTATAGCCCTTTCAACCCGATATCCTTCCGATTCCATCAATTTTTTTATCGTTCTCCCACTTATATCCTCTCTTTTACCTATAGCTCCCTTATCGCTAGCTGTAATTATCCCAACCGTAAACATTTTCATCCTCCTCAGAGAAGAGCATCTGTTGTCAGCATTAACTCCCTAGCTTTTCAATCTTCACAGCGGCTACCTTCAATTCTGGAATCTTTGCTATAGAGTCCAGTGCCGTGTTGGTAAGGTAGTTGGCCGCTCCTTCAGCGTAGTGGAACGGCATAAATAATACGTTTTCATCTATTATATTCGTAATCTTTGCCGATGTAACTATATTCCCCCTCCTTGAAGTTAGCCTTACCTTTTCTCCATCAGCTATACCTAATTTATTAGCAGTTACCTCGTTGATCTCTACATAAGATTCAGGTGCCAGCTTATTCAATCCTTCTACCCTACCTGTCATGGTTCTAGTATGGTAATGATACAATATCCTACCTGTAGTAAATACAAATGGATATTCCTTATCTGCCAATTCAGCACTATCCCTATGATCTATCGCCATAAACATGCCCTTACCTCTGGCTATAACATCCCTATGAAGATATTTAGTTCCCGGATGATCTAAATCAGGGCAGGGCCATTGAATTCCCTCTTCTTCTATCCTATCATAAGTTATCCCTGCGTACTGAGGGGTTACAGTTCGTATCTCGTCCATTATTTCAGAAGGATCTAAATATATATCCTTGCAGCCCAATCTATGCATAATTTCCATAAGTATTTCCCAATCCGGCTTAGCATCACCAATAGGCTCTATGGCCTTCCTTACCCTTTGTACCCTTCTTTCAGTGTTAGTAAAGGTGCCATCCTTTTCCGCAAAGGAGGCAGCTGGTAACACCACATCAGCCAATTCCGCTGTCTCAGTCATAAATATATCCTGTACCACTAGGAAATCTAAATTTTTTAAGGCTCTTTGTACATGATTTATATCTGGATCTGAAACCATGGGATTTTCACCCATTATATATAGGAATTTTATATCCCCATCTTCAGCTGCATCTAGTATTTCAGGTATTGTAAATCCGGCCTTGGTCGGCAATTTAGTTGCCCATGCCTTTTCAAATTTCTCAGCAACTTCCGGATCAAATACTTTTTGATAACCTGGAAGGTCCGTAGGCAATCCCCCCATATCGCAAGCACCTTGAACATTGTTTTGCCCTCTCAACGGATTTACCCCTGCTGATTCCTTGCCGATATTGCCGCAAAGCAAGCTTAGGTTGGATACGCTCATAACCCCTTTGGTTCCAGTAGTATGCTGGGTTATCCCCATTGCATAGTAGATACCTGCCTTATCGGCCTCTGCATATATAAGGGCTGCCTTTATTATATCTTCCTCATCCACTCCGCATATCTTAGCTACCCTCTCTGGGGTGTATTCTTTGATGAGCTCTGCAAATTCTTCGAAATTTTCTGTTCTTTCCTTTATATACTCCTTATCATATAATTCCCTATCGATTATCACATTCATCATTCCATTTAGTAAAGCTATATTGGTCCCTGGTTCTATTTGAAGAAATACATCGGCATAGTCTGCCAATTCTATCCTCCTTGGATCTGCTACTATCAACTTAGCACCTCTATTCAAGGCCCTCTTCATATAGGTACCTATTACTGGATGGTTTTCCGTTGTGTTAGATCCTATTACAAATATGGCATCCGTATCCAGTATCTCCTCTATGCTATTGGTCATAGCTCCACTTCCCAATGTAGTTGCAAGACCTGCAACCGTAGAAGAATGTCAGAGACGGGCACAATGATCTACATTATTGGTACCAATTACAGCTCTAAACAATTTTTGAAATATATAATTCTCCTCATTGGTACATCTTGCAGATGTCAATCCCGCAAAAGCTTCAGGTCCACTATCAGCCTTTATCCCATTTATCCTATCCACTATCAGGTTATAGGCCTCATCCCAGGTAGCCTCTTCAAACCTTCCATTCCTCTTTATCAAGGGAGTTTTTAACCTATCGGGATGATTTACAAACGAATACGCAAACCTCCCCTTGACACAGAGAAGCCCATTATTGGCTTTGCCATCTGCCGGCTCCACTCCTACTACCTTGTCTCCCTTAATCAATAGCTCCATCTGGCAACCTACCCCACAATAAGAACAGGTAGTTTTGACCTTTTCCATATCCCAATACCTTACTTTTTCCTTTCGCTTTGGCATGAGCGCACCTACTGGACATACCGCCACACAGTTCCCACAAGAAACACATGTAGATTGAGCCAATCCCATATCGAACGGAGTACTTACCTTAGTACTAAACCCCCTACCTTCCAAACCGATAGCACCAGTACATTGAAGCTCAGAACATACCCTGACACATCTACCACAAAGTATGCATTTATTTGGATCATAGCTGTAGAAATGATTGGAATAATCCACCGGATAATCCTTCTTCTCCCCTACATAACTTCCCTTCTCGACTCCATATTCAAAGCAATAGTCCTGTAGCTTACAATCTCCCGATTTTTCACATGTAAGACAATCCTCTGGATGGTTTGAAAATAACAGGTCCAATATATCAGCCCTTGCCTTCATAACCCTGGGACTATGGGTTTCTACGGCCATACCATCCCACACCTTGAGAGAGCAAGAAGCTTCGAAACCTCTTTTGCCTTCTACCTCTACTATGCACAACCTACAAGCTGCATGGGGCTGTAGCCTATCATCATTGCATAGGGTAGGGATTTCTATTCCTACCGCTCTACATGCCTCAAGTACGCTAATATTATCCTCTACCTGATAATCTATGCCATTTATCTTTATATTTACCATAGTCTTCAGCTCCTACTCTACCTTTATTCATCCTTCGATAACTTCATGAGAACACCTTCTAAACCTAACGCCTCTTCCCAGGTGGTTTCTACGAATTGAGTGTCCTCTTTCCTATAGGGAACCTCCGGTTCATCTAGATAGATAAATTCCGTCATAAGCCTTCCTTTCAAGCATAGAGGTCTTCCTTTTAGAGGTGATCTGGCTCTAACGGCGATGTTTTTACCATTCTTAGATAACACCTCAAAATTACAACCATAATCACAAGCCTTACATTTAACTCCTTTGATGTCTCCGTCCCAAGGTCTAGCCTTTCCTAAGACCCTCTTATCCACTAAAGCTCCAACTGGACATACCGTAACACATCTATTGCAAGATACACAGCTGGATTCTTCAAATGCTAAGTCTGCATCCACTACTATTTTAGTATCAAAACCTCTTCCTCCAAAGGATAGGACCTGCCTATCCTGCACCTGATAGCAAATTCTAACACATTTCCCACATAAAACACATTTGCTATCATCCTTTAATATATAAGGGCTTGATGTATCCACCAATGCTCTACGCCTATCTCCATCATGTTCCCTAAATTTCACATCATACCTATATGCATATTCCTGCAATAAGCATTCTCCGGCTTTTTGACAGGTTAGACAATCGTTGGGATGATTATCCAATAATAGCTGCAATATCTCCCTTCGCAATCCTATCAACTGTTCAGTTTCCGTATACACTGTCATCCCTTCCTGAACCCTTGTAGAGCAAGCCGTTACAGGTTTATTCCATCCTTCAACTTCAACTAAGCATAATCTACAAGCCCCTACTATCTCTAAATTGGGATCATAGCATAAAGCTGGTATATCTATACCTACCCTTTTAGCAGCCTCAATGATGTTGAAATCTTTTGGTACACTTACCTCTCGCCCATCTATTACAAGCGTTACATTGCCCATTCTCATCCCCCTATCCTCATCTTATAATTACCGCATCAAATCTACATACTGCCATACAATCGCCACATTTTATACATTTGCTCTGATCTATAACATGTAGTTCTCTCACCTTTCCTTCTATACATGAAACTGGGCAGTTTCTTGCGCATAGGGTACATCCCGTGCAATCGTCGGTGATAAAATATTCTATAAGCTCTTTACACGATCCAGCTGGGCACTTCTTATCGTAGACATGCGCCTCGTATTCCTCTCTAAAGTATTTCATGGTGGATACTACCGGATTTGCAGCAGTCTGTCCCAAACCGCATAAAGAGGCTTGGGTTATAGTCTCCGCCAGTGACTCTAGCCTATCCAGATCCTCAGGAGTTCCCTTACCCTCGGTAATTCGCTCCAATATCTCTAGCATCCTTTTAGTACCCTCCCTACATGGAGTGCACTTACCACAGGACTCGTCCACAGTAAAATCTAAGAAAAATCTTGCAATATCCACCATACAATCATCTTCATCCAACACTATCATTCCACCAGAACCCATTATGGACCCCAGCCTTCCTAAAGACCCAAAATCAACAGGTGTATCTAAGTGCTCCTCTGGAATGCAACCACCTGAAGGCCCACCAGTTTGAACAGCTTTAAACTTTTTGCCATTGGGTATACCCCCGCCTATGTCAAATATTATTTCCCTTAAGGTAAGTCCCATTGGAATTTCTACCAGACCAGTGTTAGCTATCTTACCTCCCAATGCAAATACTTTAGTCCCTGGTGTATCTTCGGTACCGATGTTCTTAAACCATTCTACGCCATTTTGAACTATTGCTGGAACATTTGCAAAGGTTTCTACATTATTGATTATAGTCGGCTTCTGCCACAATCCTCTGTGAGAAGTCCTGTAGATCTTAGTCCTTGGCATGCCTCTCTTGCCTTCAATAGATTCCATCAATGCTGTGCCTTCACCGCACACGAAAGCTCCAGCACCAAGCCTTAGTTCTATATCAAAGCTAAAATCAGTTCCAAGTATATTTTTACCCAATAAACCTTTATCTTTAGCCTGTTCTATGGCCATTTCAAGTCGGCGTACCGCTATTGGGTACTCGGCTCTTATATAGATAAAACCCTGGTTTGATCCAATCGCATATCCACATATGGCCATAGCCTCCAATACCGAATGGGGATCCCCTTCTAAAATAGACCTATCCATAAAAGCCCCCGGGTCCCCTTCATCTGCATTACATATTACGTATTTTTGATCTGCATGGTACTTGTATGCCGTCTCCCACTTTATCCCGGCAGGGAAACCAGCCCCACCTCTACCTCTTAAGTTAGCTTCCTTCATCATATCTATAATATCCTGTTGGGTCATTTCGGTGATAACCTTTGCCAGCGCCTGATAACCATCAAGAGCTATATATTCATCCAGATTTACATAATCTATTATTCCACAATTTCTCAATGCAATTTTCTTTTGCTTTTTATAAAAGGTTATATCCGATACGTGTTTAACTTTTCCATCTTCTAAAGCATCTTCAAATACTAATCTCTCTACAATATTTCCATTACATAGATGTTCTTCTACTATCTCATCCAAATCATCCATACCTACATGGGCATAAAATATGCCTTCCGGATATATCTCTATATTGGGTCCAGTTTCGCATAAACCAAAGCACCCAGCCAAGCTGACCTTTACTTCTTTATGTAAATCTTTTTTCTTAATTTTTTCCTCTAAGGCCATCTTTATACCCTCCGCATTAGCCGAATGACATCCTGGCCCCCCGCATATTAAAACATGTCTTTCCTTTATATCTGTCTTTTCATCTTTAGCCCGTAACCTCAATTCCATCTTCTTTAAGGTTTTTTCTTTAATCTTGTTTAAATCCTGGATAGTTATCATATATTACGCCCCCATTTTACCTATACTTATTTAATATTTCTTCAACATCATCTTCCACAAGCCTACCATAGACATCATCGCCTATCATCATCACAGGTGCTAATCCACATGCACCTAGGCATCTTGTAGCACTAATTGAAAATTTTCTATCTGGGGTAGTTTGTCCCACTTCTATCCCCAATACCTCCTCCACCTTGTCCAATATCTGTTGTGCCTGTTTAACATAGCATGCAGTCCCCATACATACACCTATATTATATTCCCCCTTGGGTACTAATGAAAAGTGTGAATAGAAGGTGGCAACTCCATAAATTTCCGCTAAAGAAACCTTAAGCTCCTCCGAAATTATCCTTTGTACCTCTATAGGAAGATACCCAAATAAGCTCTGGGCTTTATGTAATGCATCCATTAGTAGCCCTTTCTTGCCCCTGTTTTCCCGCATAAAGAGCTTTAGCTCCCTTATATAGTCTTTGTTTTCTTCCAAATCAAATACGAATTCCATTTTTCAGCCTCCCCTTATCATCTAATTGAAAAACAAAGGGCAGGCAGTATATTTTTATATTGACTGTCTATTTTTCAATTAGATGATAAGGGGAGGCTGAAAAATGGAATTCGTATTTGATTTGGAAGAAAACAAAGACTATATAAGGGAGCTAAAGCTCTT
>DUNJ01000176.1 GCA_012839395.1 Tepidimicrobium sp. | reverse complement strand
TTATGGGTGATATAAGCCTTCTTCCAAAGCTACCTAGAAAAGAGGTAGAGAAAGCTATTGAAAAAACCAAAGATAACTCAAAGATGGTGTTGAATATCGGGTTAAACTATGGAGGAAGAGATGAAATAGTTCGCGGTGTTAAAAGAATTTTAAAGGATGTTAGGGCGGGAAAGATAGATGAAAAGGATATAGATGTAGAATTGATTTCAAAATACCTATATACAAACAACATACCTGATCCGGACCTATTGATTAGACCTAGCGGCGAAATAAGATTGAGCAATTTTATGCTTTATCAGGTGGCATATACCGAATTCTGGTTTTCTAGTATATATTGGCCAGATTTTACTGAAGAGTATTTATACAAAGCTATCATTGACTATCAGAAGAGGAACAGAAGGTTTGGAGGACTTTAAGTGAAGGACTTAACGATTAGGACCATGAGTGGCTTTATAATAGTATTATTGACAATAGCTGTAACTATAAAAGGTGGGACTACTTTATTATACTTTGTAGCAGTTTTATCTATTCTAGGATTGAGGGAATTTTATAATGCAATAGAAGGAATTGACATTGAACCTATCAAAAGTATAGGTTATATAGGCTGCATTGGCCTTTTATTCAATTCCATGGAATATAGATGGGCATCCTTTAAATTGCTTTTTTTTTATATGCTAACGATGTTACTAATTGAATTGCTTTTAAAAAAGGATATTGCCTTGATAGATATATTTATCACTCTTTTTGGAATCCTTTACATACCCTTTTTAATGCAGCATATTATATATCTAGATGGTAATATATATATATGGTTGATTTTTATAACTGCATGGGGTACGGATACATTTGCATATATATTTGGTACTTTGTTTGGAAGGAAAAAGTTGTGTCCAAAGTTAAGCCCTAATAAGACCATTGAGGGCTCATTGGGTGGAGTATTTGGAGCAATATTATTAACATTTGGTTTTGCCAAATATTTTAATCTATTTCCCCTGTGGAGATTAATTTTATTAGCAATTATTGGAGGGGTTATTGCCCAACTAGGGGACTTAACTGCTTCTCGAATAAAAAGGATTACGGGTATAAAGGATTTTGGATTTATTATGCCAGGGCATGGAGGAGTATTGGATAGATTTGACAGCATATTGTTTACAGCTCCTCTTGTATATTATTATATAAAACATTTTTTATTGTAGAAAATAGGTGGTGATTCAATTGGTAACTGCAATGTCGGCAGTCTTTGTATTTTTGATGGTAATATTATTTCACGAATTTGGTCATTTTATAGTAGCTAAAGCAGTAGGTGTTAAGGTTAACGAGTTTTCTATAGGGATGGGGCCTAAGTTTTTTCAAAAGAAAAAGGGAGAGACTAAGTACTCTATCAGGATTTTGCCAATAGGTGGGTATGTAAGCATGGAGGGAGAGGATGAGGGTTCAAATGATCCTAGAAGCTTTGCTAAGGTGCCTGTGTTATCTAGAATAGCCGTAATAGCGGCCGGTGCTATAATGAATTTTATATTGGCTATAATTGTATTCTCAATAGTTACCTTTCATTTAGGTGTGCCTACAACTACCATTCAGAATGTTCAACAGAATTCTCCGGCTGAAAGGGCGGGTATTCAAAGTGGTGATATAATAACAGCTATTGATAATGAGCCCACGGATGATTGGGATTCTATTGTTGAAAAAATAAGCAGTTCGAACCTTGATAAAGACTTAAAGGTAACTGTTTTACGTCATAGAGAAAAAGTAGACTATTTTTTAGAACCTAAAAAAGGTGAAGATAATAGGCCTATAATTGGGATTGAACCTGTTTTACGTAAATCATTTCTATTATCCATAAGAGGGGGATTTGAGCAGACTTGGTCTGTACTAAAATTGATGTTTGGATTTCTAAAGATGGCATTAAGAGGACAGGTAAGCACGCGGGATTTATCAGGCCCTGTGGGTGTGATATATACAATAGGAGAAGCTGCAAAGTATGGAGTTATAAACCTATTATATCTAATGGGATTTATTAGCGTGAACTTGGGTTTTTTCAATTTGCTACCCTTACCTGCGTTAGATGGTAGTAGGATTGTTTTTTTGGCTATTGAGCTAATAAGGGGGAAGGCTATTAATCCTGAAAGGGAGGGTTTTATCCATTTTATAGGTTTCATATTATTGATATTGTTGATGTTAATCGTTACGTATTCGGATATCATTAGGTTCAACATATTCAAAGGGTGATCTTATAATGAGAAATAAGACAAAAAAGATTATGGTAGGAGATGTTCCAGTAGGTGGAGGCAGTCCAATTAGCGTTCAATCTATGACCAATACAGAGACTAAGGATGTAGTTAATACCGTTAATCAGATAAAGAAGTTAGAAAAAGCAGGCTGTGATATTATAAGGGCTGCCATAACGGATTTAGAGGATGCAGAGGCTATAAAACATATAAAGAAGCAAATAACGATTCCTTTTATTGCAGATATTCAGTATGATTATCGACTAGCCATAGCGGCTGTAGAGAAGGGTGCTGATTGCTTAAGACTGAATCCTGGCAATATAGGATCAAAAGCTAGGGTCCAAGAGGTCGTTAATATATGCAAGGATAGACAAATACCTATACGCATAGGTGTAAACTCTGGATCCATAAAAAAGGAATATTTAGAAAAATATAAAGGCGTAAATGAGAACTCCATGGTCTATAGCGCATTAGAACATGTCAAAATCCTAGAGGATTTAAATTTTGAGGATATAAAAATCTCCCTCAAGGCTAGCAATGTGCCCCTAACGATAAAGACCTATGAGAAAATGTCTGAAAAAGTGGATTATCCATTACATCTAGGGGTTACTGAAGCGGGCCCAATATGGCGGGGAACAGTCAAGTCAGCTGTAGGCATTGGGACATTGCTATCTATGGGTATAGGAGATACTATTCGAATATCTTTAACGGGTGATCCAGTGGAAGAGATACGGGTTGGAAGGGAAATTTTGAGATCACTTAATCTACTTAATGAAGGGGTGGAGGTAATATCTTGTCCTACTTGTGGTAGAACCAAAATAGATCTTATAGATTTAGTGGAAAGGGCGGAAAAGAGATTGGAGGGGATAAAAAAGCCATTAAAGGTGGCTATTATGGGATGCCCTGTAAATGGACCTGGAGAGGCAAGGGAAGCTGATATAGGTATAGCTGGGGGGAAAGGGGAAGGACTGATATTTAAGAAGGGAAAGGTCGTTAAAAAGGTAAAAGAAGAGTTCTTAATAGATGAATTGTTAAAAGAAATTAAATCCCTTTAATTACCTCTTTTAAATCATACTTGCCCTAGAAATTCACGAAGTAGCGGATAGAAATGGATAGGAGGTATAGCAAAACATGGGCAAATCAGCTGATAAATTGCTTGCTATATTTGAGAGAAATAGTATATCTATAAATTTAGACATAGACACCTTATTTGTAGAAGAAGTTTATGTTGCGGCTGATAGAAAGATGCTTCGAATACTTTTAAATTCGGAGATTATCGTTCAAGATCAGATACTGGAAGAGTTGGAAGCTATCTTTAGAAATAGATTTAAGAATTTGGAAGTGAGCGTTAAGATTAGATATAAGCTTTCCGAAAGACCCCTAAATATTATAGAAAGATATTGGGATAACATAATATTTTTTATTGAGAGGGAGATCTCCTCAAGCACTTCGTGGGTTAGAGATTTAAAATGGGAGTTAAAGGATGACTCCCTTATTATCTTTATGCCCAATGACATAGTACATCATACATTGAAAAGAAATCAAATGGATATTAAAATTCAAAACAAGATAAGGGAAGAGTTAGCTATTGACCTTATGGTATGCTTGGATAGTTCCAGAACTGTAGATAATGGCAGTGATATCATTAAACGTACCATAAAGGAAGAGAGGCAACTATCCACAAAAGTTCTAACCGACGTAAAAAGTGAGCAAAATAGGACTAGCAAAAAACAAGGGGCAGCAAATGGAGATTATATTTTTGGAAATATTATAGAAGAAGATCCAATTAAGATTAAAGAGATAAATATGGATACAGGATTAGCCGTAGTTTGTGGTGAAATATTTGAAATGGATATCAAGGATATACGAGGTAATAGAAAGTTAGCAATATTCAATATATCGGATCTAACGGATTCTATAACTGTAAAGGTGTTTTTAACGCAAAAGCAGTTTAAGGAATTTGAATTGAATGTAAGGGAAGGTTCCTATGTAAAGGTAATGGGGAATATTGTATACGATAATTATTCGAAGTATCTGGTCTTAATGTTGAAATCCTTAAACCTATTGGAAAAAGATGAAAGGATGGATTTAGCAGGTATAAAAAGGGTTGAGCTTCATGCTCATACTAAAATGAGTTCTATGGATGGGGTTGTCAGCTGTAAAGAACTGATAAAGAGAGCAAAGAGATGGGGTCATAAGGCTATAGCCGTAACCGATCATGGAGTAGCACAAAGTTTTCCCGATGCTATGGAGGCTGGAAAAGAGCTAGACATAAAGATTATATATGGCATGGAAGGTTATTTGGTGGATGATGAAAGGGACATTGTGTCTAATTATGATGGTGAACAATATGAAGATAGATATGTTGTTTTCGATATAGAAACTACAGGTCTTTCTCCTACTAACGACATGATTATTGAAATCGGAGCAGTTAAAATTGAGAACGGAATAATTGTAGATGAATATAGTCAACTAATCAATCCAGAGAGGCCAGTACCGGGAAAGATTGTAAGTATTACTGGAATTACAGATAATATGCTTAAGAATAAACCAAAAATTGATGAAGTGTTACCGGAATTTTATGATTTTATCCAGGATTCCATCTTAGTAGCACATAATTCTACATTTGATATGGGATTTTTAAGAGAACAGTTTTCAAAAATTGGCAAAGAGGTAACCAACCCCGTTTTAGATACTTTAGAACTATCTAGATTATTGTTTCCACAGCTTAAAAGGCATCGCCTCGATGTATTAGCAAAGCATTTAAATGTTGATTTAACGAATCACCATAGGGCTGTAGACGACGCCAATGCTACGGCTAATATATTTTTAAAATGCATGGATCTACTGAGAGACAGTGGCGTAGAAAACCTTGATCATATAAATAAGTTAAATAACAAAAAGGAGATCTCCAAGGATAGGACCTTTCATATAATTATATTGGCTAAGAATACTGTAGGGCTCAAAAACTTATATAGACTAATTTCAGAATCACATTTGAATTATTTCCATAGAAGACCGAGGATTCCTAAGTCCCTATTGCAAACATATAGGGAGGGCTTGTTAATTGGCAGCGCCTGTGAGGCTGGCGAATTGTACAGGGCGATCTTGGAAAATAGGGATAGGAACGAGATTGGGAATATCGTGAATTTTTATGACTATTTGGAAATACAGCCTATAGCCAATAATATGCATTTGATAAGGAATGGATTGGTTTCTAACGAAGAGCAGCTAAGGAATATAAATAAAAAGATTGTTAAATTAGGGGAACAGTTCGGCAAAATAGTTGTAGCCACAGGAGACGTGCATTTTCTAGATCCCGAGGATGAAATCTATAGAAGAATACTGATGTTCGGTCAAGGATATTCAGATGCGGAATATCAACCTCCTCTCTATTTTAAAACTACTGATGAAATGTTGGAGGAATTTAAGTACTTAGGGAAAGAAAAGGCGGAAGAAGTGGTAATTACAAATACAAACCTAATATCAGATAAAATAGAGGAGATAAGTCCTGTTCCTGCCGGTACGTATCCTCCAGTAATAGAGGGAGCAGAGGAGGATTTAAGGGAGATCACGTATGATAAGGCAATTAGCATATATGGTGATCCATTGCCTAAGATAGTAAAGGAAAGGTTGGATAAGGAACTTAATTCGATTATTAAAAATGGATATGCAGTAATGTATATAATAGCTCAGAAATTGGTTTGGAAATCGATTGAAGATGGATATCTTGTTGGTTCAAGGGGATCGGTTGGATCCTCATTTGTAGCTACTATGAGCGGCATTACTGAGGTTAATCCTTTAGTACCCCATTATATATGTCCAAATTGTAAATACAGTGAATTTATTGAGGATGGTTCGATAGGTTCAGGAATAGATCTTCCCGATAAAAAATGCCCTGAATGTAATGCTAAATTAAATAAAGATGGTCATGATATTCCATTTGAAGTGTTTCTAGGTTTCGAAGGGGATAAGGAACCAGATATAGATTTGAATTTTGCGGGAGAATATCAGCCCAAGGCTCACAGGTATACCGAAGAGTTATTTGGAGAAGGTTATGTATTTAGAGCCGGGACCATAGGTACCATAGCTGAGAAAACGGCATTTGGGTTTGTAAAAAAGTATCATGATGAGAATCAAATAGCTGTACATCCAGCTGAAATAAATAGATTGGTGCAAGGTTGTACTGGGGTAAAACGTACATCAGGCCAACATCCCGGTGGAGTGATGATTGTGCCAGAGAATATGGATATATACGATTTTTCGCCAATACAATATCCAGCTAATGATAAGGATTCAGGAGTTATTACTACGCATTTTGATTATAATTCCATAAGCGGTAGGATATTGAAATTGGATATATTAGGCCACGACGTACCTACAATGATTAGGATGTTGGAGGATATTACCGGAGTAAATTCTGAAGAGATCCCCTTGGACGATGAAAAAACCATGCAACTTTTTACAGGGGTTGAACCATTGAATATCAAAAACAAGGATATCTCTCTAGAAGTTGGAACGCTGGGGATACCAGAGTTTGGGACTAAATTTGTTCGGCAGATGCTGATGGATACAGAACCTACCACCTTTGCTGAGTTAGTGAGGATTAGCGGCTTATCCCATGGTACCGATGTATGGTTGAATAATGCGCAGGATTTGGTGAGAAAGGGTACAGCTTCGCTTAGTCAGGTTATATCTACAAGGGACGATATTATGTTATATTTAATATATTCTGGTCTAGATAAGATGAGAGCGTTTAATATTATGGAAAGGGTTAGGAGGGGGCAAGGGCTAACTGAAGAGGATGAAAAGGAAATGCGGAAATTTGGTATTCCAGAATGGTATATTGAATCGTGTAATAAGATTAAATATATGTTTCCTAAAGCCCATGCCGTAGCCTATGTTACCATGTCCTTTAGAATAGCCTACTTTAAAGTTCATCACCCAGAAGCCTTTTATGCAACCTATTTTACTACAAAAGCTCAAGATTTCGATTCCCATTTAGCTTTACAGGGGAGTGAAGCTGTTAAAAAAAGAATTAGGGAGCTAGAAAGCCTTTCTACCAATATTACCGCCAAGGAGCGTAATCTACTAACTGTATTGGAAGTAGTGGAGGAAATGTATGCTCGTGGTTTTAAATTTGAAAGAGTAGATCTGTATAGATCCGACAGCGATAAATTTTTAATAGGGGAAGATGGTATATTACCACCACTTAAGAGCTTAGATGGGGTAGGAGAAAATGCGGCAAAGCAAATAGTGAAAGAACGTAGGAAGGGCAAATTCCTATCGATTGAAGATTTGATTGTAAGGACAAAAATAACCAAGCCGGCGTTGGAGGCATTAAAAGCACATAATTGCCTTAATGGTTTACCTGAGAGCAATCAGATGAGCCTTTTTAACCTTTGATTTTTTGCTTGGTTATGATATAATTATACTGACACTGAAAAGATGTAAACTATGAGTGAAGGAGAGTGGGCTTATCCCACTCTTAATTTGTTTGTAGTGGCCTTGGTTCTATAGTATATTTTTGCTGCCATTACAAAAAATAGATATAGTTTTATGGAGGTGATATCTTGGGTAGAAGAGGTATGCTTAGAAGTATCAAGGAGCATTGTGAACCCATAGTTGAAGGACTGGGATATGATTTGGTGGATTTGGAATATGTTAAGGAGAACGATAGATACTTTTTAAGATTTTATATTGGAAAACCTGAGGGTATAGGCATTGATGATTGTGAAATTGTGAGTGAGCGGGTAGGAGCTAAGTTGGATGAATTAGATCTTATACAAGATAGTTATTATTTGGAGGTTTCATCCCCGGGGCTAGATAGGCCTTTAGAAACTGATAAGGATTTAAATAGGAATAGGGGAAAGAAGGTAGAGGTAAGTCTTTATAGGCAGCTTGATGGAAAGAAAAAATATGTGGGCAAGTTGTTGAACTTCTCGGACGAATATCTGATTATTGAAGAGAATGAATCAGGGCCAAAGGAAATAAGGAGAGATATTATTGCAAATATAAAATTATTTATTGATTTTTAAGGAGGGTGTAGTTGATGAATGTGGAGTTTATAAGGGCCCTTGAAGACATAGAGAAGGAAAAGGGGATATCCAAGGATGTTATATTGGATGCATTAGAATCTGCGCTTATTTCGAGTTATAGGAAAAATTTTGGATCATCGCAAAATGTTGAAATTGAAATAGATAAGGACACTGGGGAAGTCAAAGTATATGCTAAGAAGACGGTGGTTGAAAAAGCTGAAGATGATCTAATGGAAATAAATATAGAAGAAGCGAAGGATATAGATGAAAAATATCAATTGGGCGATATTGCTAGTATCGAAATAACTCCTAAAGACTTTGGTAGAATTGCAGCTCAAACGGCAAAGCAAGTTGTAATTCAGAGAATCAAAGATGCAGAAAGGGATGTTATATTTGATGAGTTCATAAATAGAGAAAATGAAATAATTACAGGCACTGTTCAGCGAATGAATAATAATAATGTCTACATCGATCTTGGCAAAACTGAAGGGATATTGCCTTATACTGAACAAATAGAAGGGGAAACGTATAAGCAGGGGGATAGGATAAAGCTTTATATTTTGGAGGTAAAAAAGACAACGAAGGGACCTCAAATTATCTTATCTAGATCTCACCCAGGATTGGTTAAAAGATTATTTGAATTAGAAGTGCCGGAAACCCATGAAGGTATAGTGGATATCTATGCTATATCTAGAGAGGCGGGTTCAAGAACTAAGATCGCAGTCTATTCAAAGGATCCTAATGTAGATCCAGTGGGTGCATGTGTAGGTTTTAAGGGTAGTAGGGTGAAAGCTATAGTGGAAGAATTAAACGGCGAAAAGATCGATATAGTTATTTGGAGCAAAAATATAGAAGAGTTTATTGCAAACAGCCTAAGCCCATCAAAGGTAATTAAGGTTGAGGCTTGCGAAAAAGAGAAGTCGGCTTTAGTTGTTGTACCGGATTATCAATTGTCGCTGGCTATTGGTAAAGAAGGTCAGAATGCAAGATTGGCTGCTAAATTAACGGCATGGAAGATAGATATTAAAAGTGAAAGTCAATATGCTGAGGGTTTAGAAGCATAGGAGGCGGTGATAAAATGAGGAAGAGAAAAATACCTTTAAGAAAGTGTGTTGCTTGTGATGAAAGAAGGCCGAAACAAGAATTGCTTAGAATAGTGAGAAATAAAGAGGGATATGTAGATGTTGATTTGGTTGGAAAGATGAACGGCAGAGGTGCTTATATTTGTCCGACTAGGAAATGTTTGGATAAGGTGGAGAAGAACAAACAACTTTCCAGGGCGTTAAAAATTGATATACCAGATGAATTATACGATAAGATTAGAAGCATAATTGAGGATGATTAAAGTACAGGATATTTAACCGTCACCTATAAAAATATTGGGGGTGTGTAGTTTGACTAAGATAAGGGTATATAAATTAGCTAAAGAATTAAAAATGGCAAGTAAGGATCTGATAAAAAAAATGAAGGAATTAGATGTTGATGTAAATAGCCATATGAGTACATTGGATAGGGATGAGGCGGAAACTATAAGGCAGATAATAGATGATGAAAGGGCTGCTAAGAATACCGATATTGAAGGAAATAGGGGATCTAATGATATGGTGAATGAGCAGAAGGAGCTTGGAAATGATAATAGTAAGAAAACAGAGGATAAACTCTTGGAAATTGAAGATACTATAATAGTCAGCGATCTTGCTGAAAGGATGGGAGTTAATCCAACGGAAGTAATTACTAAGCTGATAGGTTTGGGAGTTATGGCTAGCCAAAATCAGTTTATTGATTTTGATACGGCTAGTATTGTAGCTGAGGAATTTGGCTTCGAGGTTACCACTATTGAAGTAGAAGAAGAACAAAAAGAAGATGAGTTTGATTTGGATTTTGAGGATGATCCAAGGGATTTAGAGGTAAGACCACCTGTAGTCACTGTAATGGGGCATGTTGATCATGGTAAAACATCCTTATTGGATGCTATTAGGAAAACCAATGTAACCGAAGAGGAGGCCGGGGGAATAACGCAGCATATAGGAGCTTCCGTTGTAGATGTTAACGGCAATAGAATAGTATTTTTGGATACTCCAGGCCACGAGGCTTTTACATCTATGAGGGCTAGGGGTACACAAGTTACAGATATCGCTGTGTTGGTTGTCGCAGCTGATGATGGGGTAATGCCTCAAACGGTGGAAGCTATCAATCATGCTAAAGCTGCTGGTGTTCCAATTATCGTTGCGATTAATAAAATCGATATGCCAGATGCTAATATAGAAAGGATAAAGCAGGAGTTAGTTGAATATGGATTGGTCCCAGAAGACTGGGGTGGTGATACGGTTGTTGTTCCCGTATCGGCTTTGAGAAGAGAGGGTATAGATGAATTATTAGAGATGATTCTATTGGTTGCAGAGTTGCAAGAGCTTAAAGCTAATCCTAATAGAAATGCGGTAGGTACAGTAGTTGAGGCTCAGCTAGATAGGGGTAGGGGTCCTGTTGCTACAGTTTTGGTACAAAAAGGCACTCTAAACGTTGGGGATATGATAGTTTGCGGTAGTACCTATGGCAGGGTAAGGGCGATGTTTGATGACAGGGGAAATTCTATCAAAAAGGCCAACCCATCAATTCCGGCAATTATATTGGGATTATCAGAAGTGCCCAATTCCGGGGATATAATATACGTCGTAGATGATGAAAAAACTGCTAGAGCTTATGCTAACAAAAAGAAGGAAACATTGAGGGAGGAGGAACTACGGGCATCACACCAAATATCGTTGGATGATCTGTTTGAAAAGATTCAATCAGGTGAAATAGTAGACCTAAACATAATTATTAAAACGGATGTAAGAGGAACCATAGATGCTATTAGACAATCTATCGAACAATTGGAAGAGGAAGAAGTAAAGGTTAATATTATTCATGGAGGAGTGGGTGGCATAACTGAAAGCGATATAATGTTGGCTGCTGCCTCAAATGCAATAATTGTAGGTTTTAATGTAAGGCCAACTTTAAATGCATTGGATATAGCTAAAGAACAAAACGTTGATGTAAGAACATATAGGGTTATATATGAAGCGATAGAAGACATTAAATCCGCTATAAAAGGTATGTTAGAACCAGAATATGAAGAGCAAGTTATTGGAAGAGCGGAAGTTAGGGCTACATTTAAAGTGCCAAATGTAGGGACGGTGGCAGGAATATATGTTCAACAGGGTAAGATCACTCGAAATAGCAGTATAAGGCTATTGAGAGATGATGTAGTTATATTTGAAGGAGATGTATCATCCCTAAAAAGGTTTAAAGATGATGTAAGGGAAATATCGACTGGATATGAGGGTGGCCTGGGATTGGAAAATTATGATGATATTAAGAATGGGGATACTTTAGAAGCCTACGTACTTAAAGAGGTAGAAAGATAAGAGGTGAACTTTGATGAACATTAAAAGGATTAATCGGATATCGGAAGAGATAAGAAGGAAGGTCTCAGACCTTTTGACAACTGAGCTAAAGGACCCTAGAATTAATTCGATGACTAGCGTTACAAAGGTGGAAACAACTAAGGATTTGGGATATGCAAATATCTATGTTAGCATACTGGGAGATAAAAAGGAGAAGGAAGATACGTTAAAGGGATTAAAAAGTGCTAAGGGATTTATCAGAAAGGAAATAGCTGAGGAATTAGATTTAAGATATATTCCCGAAATAACATTTCACCTAGATGAATCCATTGAACAAGGTATCTATATGTCCAAGTTGATAGAAAAGGTTGCTAAAGAAGATGCAAAGAAGAGGGAAAGATCAAATGGATAGTATTAATTCCCTGATGGCGGATGCCATTGAACTAATAAAAAGTTCCAACAATATTTTAATTGCCTCCCATATACAGCCGGATGGTGATAGCCTCGGATCTGCTTTGGCCTTGGGAATGGCGATAGCGAAAATTAAGGATGAAGTAAAGATATTAAAGGTAGATGATATCCCTTCCGATTACATTTTTTTGCCCGGTATAGAGCTTATTGAAGAATACGAGGGTGAGGAATTGGACCTATTTATAGCGTTAGATTGTGGGGATATGGATAGGCTGGGCCCAGGTAAAAAATTAGCGTTAAAATCAAAGTCTATTATAAACATAGATCACCATATTACAAATGATAATTTTGGACACATCAATATTGTTTTTCCATCTGCTGCTACCGGCGAATTGATATATGAGCTTATAAATGAAATGGGGATAAGGCTTGATAAGGATATAGCAACATGCTTATATACGGCAGTAAGCACTGATACAGGTAGTTTTATGTATAGCAATACCACCCATAAGACACATCTAATTGCATCTGAACTACTAAAGGTAGGTATAGATATCGATTATATAAATACAAACTTATATCAAAATAGAAGCATGGAGAGAACAAATCTGTTTTTAGATTCCTTAAATAGCCTAGAAACTTTTTTAGATAACAAGGTAGCCATAGCAGTTACTACTCAAGCTATGCTTGCCTCCAACAATGCAAAACTAGAGGATACTGAGGGGATAATATCTTTTATTAGAGGGATTGGTACTGTGGAAGTAGCTTGTTTATTGAAGGAAATAGATGAAGCAGAAGTTAAGGTTAGTATGAGGAGCAAAGGGGAGATAGATGTTTCTAAGATATGCAGTAAATTTGGTGGTGGTGGTCATTTAAGGGCAGCAGGTTGTACTATTTATGATAGTATTGAATATGTTAAGATGTTAATATTAAGGGAAATCGAGACGGCATTTAGGTGATATTTATGAATGGAATTCTCAATGTGTTCAAACCTAAAGGAATAACATCTCATGATGTTGTAGATATAGCAAGGCGGATTTTTGGGGTAAGGAGAATTGGACATACTGGTACATTGGATCCAAATGCTGCGGGGGTGCTAATTTTATGTATTGGCAAGGCAACGAGGATTAGTGAATATTTATTAGATCTTGATAAAAGGTATATTGGAGAGGTATGCCTTGGATTAGCTACAGATACTCAGGATGAATCAGGAAGAGTAGTAGATTGGTCATCCAAGGAAATAAATACAGATGAAATTTATAAGGTATTCAATAGGTTTAAGGGCAAAATCGAACAAATTCCTCCTATGTATTCTGCAATAAAGCATAAAGGTAAAAAATTGTATGAGATAGCTAGAGAGGGTGGGGCCGTTAAGAGGAGGCCTAGGGATGTAGAGATATATGAGTTGAAGATTCTGCATATTTTGGAGGACAGGAGGATTACCTTTTATACTAGATGTTCTAAGGGAACATACATAAGAACATTATGTGATGATATTGGAAGGGCCTTAGGTGTGTATGGATATATGAGTCATTTGATAAGAGTAGGCGTTGGAGATTTTAAAATATCCGATAGCTATAGTTTAGAATACATAAGGGGTTTAAGCAAAAGGGAACTTAAATCGATTATATGTCCTATGGATGCGGGATTAGCTCAGATGGACTCTATCACAGTTGATAGGAGATTTTATAATAGATTGATAAATGGGGCTATTGTATATCTAAAAGGCCAGAATTTAAAAAAATATAGTTTAAATATACCTTTAAGGGTTTATTGCAATAATAGATTTATAGGAATAGGACAGATATTTAAAGAAGATAAAACACTATGCTTAAAGATGAATAAAGTTTTTGTATAAGGTGATATAGATGGAAATTATAGATTTAGATGGTTATATAGAAAAAAGGTATAAAACAGCAGTGGCATTGGGTAATTTTGATGGAATTCATATAGGACATAGATATTTAATATCAAGCATGGTTAAAAAGGCCAAGAAAAATAACCTTAAGAGTTCTGTTTTGTTATTTAAAAACCATACTAGGGATATACTAAAGGATGATGGTAAACTCAATATTTTAACTTCTAACGAACAAAAACTGAATATTATTGAAGATTTGGGTGTAAAAATTGTATATACCATGAAATTTGATAGGGACGTTATGCGATTAACTGGGAAGGAATTTATTGAGAATATAATCCTTAAAAAGTTAAACTCTAAATTAGTAACTATAGGATTTGATTATAAATTTGGCTACAGGGCTTCAGGTGATAGTCATCATTTGAAAGAGATTGGTCAGCAAAAAGGATTTCTTGTCGATATCATAGATCCCGTATCCCTGGAAGGGGATATTGTCAGTAGCACTGCAATACGAGAACTGATTAAACTAGGCAATATTGAAAAGGCAAATAAATTTTTGGGCCGAAATTATATAATAGAAGGAAGGGTGGTTAGCGGTAAGAATAGGGGGACTAAATTGGGTTTTCCTACGGCTAATATGGAATTAGGCTATGATTATATGGTGCCAAAGCCAGGAGTTTATAAGACTTATACTTTGTTAAATGATAGGAAATACTCAAGCATCACCAGCATAGGATATAGCCCCACTTTTAGCGATGATGAGTTAAAAATCGAGACCCATATATTAAACTTCAATAGCTCTATTTACGGGGAAAAAATTCGAGTGGAATTTATAGATTTTATTAGGGATAATATAAAATTTGGTACAGCTGAGGAGTTAATAAGGCAGATAGAAAAGGATATTCAAACTATCCAATGACACTTATTCAAAAATTAGCATATAAAATATTGATAATATCCTAGAAATATGATATCTTCAGTATAGAGTCATTATGACAAATACAATTTAGAGATACCATCAGCTAAGTTTATCGTTTCCTCGGCGATTTACTTTGCTAATGGTGAATCCATTATTAAGGAGGAGGGTATTTAAATGTCATTAAGCAAGGAACAAAAAGCCCAGATTATTGATGAGTACAAGATACATGAAGGTGATACAGGTTCACCGGAAGTACAAATCGCAATTTTAACCCATAGGATCAATTATCTGACAGATCACCTTAGGACACATAGGAAGGATCACCATTCAAGAAGAGGGTTGTTTAAAATGATAGGTCAAAGAAGGGGTTTACTAAGGTATTTGCAGAAGAAGGATATTGAAAGATATCGGGCTTTAATTGAAAAACTTGGACTTAGGGGCTAATAAGAGCGGGGATATATCCCGCTCTATTAATTTATCAAACGATTTTATCCGTTGAATAAGTTGTGATAGTACTATTTTATAAGAGGAGGTAGGACATGGAAAAACGATATGAGTATAATTTAGCTGGTAAACAGCTCTATGTTACAGTGGGAAAGGTAGCAGAACAAGCTGGAGGGGCTTGCTTGATACAACATGGGGATACGGTTGTATTAGTTACCGCCACTGCATCTAAAGAACCGAGGGAAGGGATAGATTTTTTCCCTCTAAGCGTTGATTTCGAGGAGAAGTTATATTCGGTTGGAAAAATACCGGGAGGATTTATTAAAAGGGAAGGTAAACCTAGCGAAAAGGCTATATTAACTGCCAGATTAATAGATAGGCCCATAAGACCACTTTTCCCAGAGGGGTATAGAAATGATGTGCAAGTAATAGCAACTGTTCTATCCGTGGATCAAAATTGCACGCCAGATATAGTTGCTATGATAGGTTCATCTATAGCATTATCCATATCCGATATTCCATTTAAAGGGCCCACGGCAGCCGTATTGGTGGGATTGGTAGATGGTAATTTTGTTATAAATCCTGACTGTGAGGAGCGGGAGAATTCGGATTTGCACTTGGTGGTAGCAGGAACTAAGGATGCTATTATGATGGTTGAGGCAGGGGCAAATGAGGTTTATGAAGATAAGGTGTTAGAAGGTATATTGTTTGCTCATGACTATATAAAGGGGTTATGCGAATTTATAGAGGATATCGCTGAGGATATAGGAAAAGAAAAGCAAGAGTATGTTGTATTTAAACCGGATGCTGAACTGGAAAAACTGGTTAGGGAATTTGCAACTGATAAGCTTATAACTGCCATACGAACTTTTGATAAGCAGGAGCGAGAGGACAATATTCAAGGTGTGAAGGAAGAAACATTGGAACGCTTCTTAGAGGATTACCCCGAGGAGCAGAATGATATCGATGAGATACTAGATAACATAGTAAAAGAAGAGGTCAGGAGGTTGATTCTAGAGGAGGGTATAAGGCCCGATGATAGAAAAGTGGATGAAATTCGTCCCATAAGCTGTGATGTAGCTCTACTTCCAAGGGCCCATGGTTCAGCCCTATTTACTAGAGGGCAGACTCAAGTATTGACTGTAGCAACTTTAGGGGCATCAGGGGATGTTCAAATTATAGACGGGATAACTGAAGATGAATTTAAGCGGTATATGCATCACTATAATTTTCCACCATATAGCGTAGGAGACACCAGATTCATGAGGGGCCCAGGTAGACGTGAAATAGGCCATGGAGCTTTAGCTGAGAGAGCGTTAGAACCTGTTTTACCATCTGAGGAAGAGTTTCCCTACACTATAAGACTGGTATCGGAGGTACTAAGCTCCAATGGATCCAGTTCACAGGCAAGTGTATGTGGTAGTACTTTAGCATTATTAGATGCAGGTGTACCTATTAAATCTCCCGTTGCAGGGATTGCCATGGGTCTTATAAAGTCTGAAGATGATGTAGTTATATTGACCGATATTTTGGGGATTGAAGATCATTTGGGAGATATGGATCTTAAAGTAGCTGGTACTAGGAAAGGCATAACGGCAATTCAAATGGATATTAAAATTTCAGGAATCGATAGGTCGATATTGGAAGACGCATTAAATAGGGCTAAAAAGGATAGGCTGACTATATTGGATAAAATGAATCAGGTTATATCGAAGCCACGAGAAGAGTTATCGCCTTACGCCCCAAGAATATTCACAATGCAAGTTGAACCTGATAAGATAAGGGATATAATAGGACCAGGTGGAAAGATGATTAACAAGATAATAGACGAAACAGGTGTAAAGATCGATATAGATGATGATGGTAAGGTGTCCATTGCTGCAGAGAATTCCGAGAATGGGAAAAAAGCTATGGAACTAATTGAACAGATAACGAAGGACATAGAAGTTGGAGATGTTTATATGGGCAAGGTGGTAAGGATAGTCAACTTTGGGGCTTTTGTCGAAATAATGAATGGCAAAGAAGGTTTAATTCACATTTCAAATATTTCCCATGAGAGGATAGGGAAGGTGGGGGATGTTCTATCCGTAGGCGATGAAGTTATGGTCAAGGTAATAGATATAGATGATCAAGATAGGATAAACTTATCTCGAAAAGCTGTTTTGCCCAAGAAAGGAAAAAATAAAGATAAAAATAAAAGGTAGAGATAAACATGAACCCAAAATAGGTTCATGTTTTTTTATATTTCATATTAATGATTAAAATAGAATATATTCTCTATTTCTCTGAATATATATATCTATATAGAAGGTATTTGGGGGGATAGTATGAAGTTATTAATTATAAATAAAAAGGGGATATATATGCTATTGATTGCCATACTTATTATTGTTGCGATAGCTATATATATATCTGTATATAACAGAATAGATGAAACCTTCAATACAGACGTATATTATAAGGGAAAAATAGATGAAAAAGTTGTTACTTTTGCTTGTAATGTAGATTGGGGAGATGAATATATACCATCGATGCTAAAGTTATTTGAAAAATATGATGTTCGGATAACATATTTTGTAACGGGAAGGTGGGCTGAAAAAAATCCAAAGCTATTGAAGGATATATATGATTATGGACACGAGATTGGAAACCATGGATATAGACATATAGACTATGATCAGCTAAGCTATGAAGGCAATAAGGAAGAGATCATGAAGGCTCACAATATCATAAAAAACACCCTGGGGATTGAATCTAATTATTTTGCTCCTCCATCTGGGGCATATAATGATAATACCATTAGAGCTGCAAAGGACTTAAATTATGATATAATAATGTGGAGCATTGATACTATAGATTGGCGGGAAGATGCAACCGAAGATAAAATAATGGATCGAATAATAAGCAAATTACATAATTCAGCCATTATTCTAATGCATCCAACTCAAGAAACTTTGAAGGCTTTGCCAGGATTAATATTCCACTATATTGCCCACCGTAG
>DUNJ01000175.1 GCA_012839395.1 Tepidimicrobium sp. | reverse complement strand
ATGCCTAGATTGATATAGGGTAGGGCACCTTCGATTGAATACCCTCCTTCAAGAACTGCAATATCTGGATTTAACCTTTCATTCAACTTTGCATATCCTTGCGCTGTGAAGTTCATATTGGTGATGGGATCGGTGTAGTGATTATCCTGTCCTGCGGAGTTTATTATAATATCTGGTTTATATTCATCCAATATTGGCATTACCACGTGTTCCAACACATATAGGAAGCCTTCCTCCCCTGTACCTGGAGGTAAGGGTATATTTATATTATATCCATAAGCTCCAGGTCCACCAAATTCATCTATGAAACCGGTCCCTGGATAAAGGGTTCTTCCATCTTGATGGAAGGATATAAATAAAGTATCCTTATCATTCCAATATATATCTTGAGTACCGTCTCCATGATGACAATCGGTGTCGATTATAGCTGCCTTTAATGGTCCAAATTCCTGCCTAATCCTCTCTAACATCACGGCTTCAACATTGACTACGCAGAAACCCCTATCGCCATAAACTATCCTTTGAGCATGGTGTCCTGGTGGACGAACTAGGGCAAAGGCTTTATCCACTTCTCCATTCATAATAGATTGAAAGGCTTTTATAGCTCCTCCCACTGAAATTAGATGGGAGTCGGTAAGTATCGATTTTGCATCTGGTATACAAAAATGAACTCTATTAATATCTTTTTCATTGGCTATTATTGGGTTATAAAATTTTACCCCTTCAATATCCTGAATCCCTTCTTCAAATATCTGATCCTGTGTATATAAAAGCCTTTCCTCTCGTTCAGGATGGGTGGGACTTATTGCCCAATCGAAGGCAGGAAAGAATACAAGCCCTAGCCTATTATTGGCTTTAATCATATTTATCACCTCTAAATTCATGGATAAGTCCAGGTTTTATTTGTGCTTTAATCCTTATATTTTTACCAGTTGTAGAAAAACCTTTTACCATATTAAAACTACTTTCCTCCACGATTTCCGTTTCTATATCATCCTCACCAGTTCCCATAGATATAGCGTATTCTTTAAGTAGTGATATAGCTCTTTTGCGGGCAGAATTTAAATCATATCTTCTTCTAATCTTTTCATATATACCCAATTCGGGGATGGAAAGAATTCCCCTAGCCGTGTCTGCTAACATGGTTATTTCAGTAGTTGGCTTAGCAAGGGCTGCTCCCACCGCATTTGCTACACTATAATCTTTTGGATAGAAGCAAGGCATATTAAGATTTCTTTCAAGGGTTGAAGCTAAAGCTTTGGCTGGGCCGCCTATTACATTGATAAGTTTAGGATCTATTTTCTTTCCATGCAATAACTCCTTCACTGTATATACTGGTTGGCTATTTATCTCATGGAGCAGTTCATTCACCTTATTTGCTATAATAGCACCCATGGTCTGAAGGATCAGTTTAGATGTTCCCTCTGGCGATAGATCAAGTTTTTGACCTAATCCTTCCATGACTTTATAAGCCCTATTTTTATCACCATCTTCTATTAATCCCAAAGTTATCATGGCATCGGTTGGGGTAGCCTTTGGGCCACCAAAGGCATACGGATACCCTTCACGTTTTGGGCCTATCTGGATTTTATCATCCACTATATCTACACTGCTATCTCCTCCTAATCCTATGGAAACGCTATAAATGGCCCTTATCAAGGTTTTATAATTCCCTATTTTAATTCCTTGGGGTTCAAACAAGGGCACACCGTCGGCTAGAAAGAATATATCGGTGGTAGTACCGCCAATATCCAATAATACAGCATCCTCATCTGTATTAAGCATTCCACTCATTCCCATGAAGCTGGCAGCTGGACCTGAAAGGATGGTTTCCACCGGTTTTTGTTCTGCTATAGGAAGATTCATGGTTCCTCCATCGGCTTTTAATATGAACAGAGGCGCATCGATACCTTCTCTTTCCAAGGAACTTTTAATATTATCTGCAAACTCCTTAAAGGTACTATGTATAGCTGAATTGAGATAGGATGTAAATACCCTTCTAGGGAAGTTTAGTTTTCCAGACATAGTGTGTCCCATAGTGATTTGAAGGGGAAACTTACTCTCTAAAGCTTCCTTTATCTCCAATTCATGACTTGGATTTCTAGTAGAAAATTTGGTTATTACTGCATAGGATTCAATATTATTTTTTTCAAATAGATTCATTGCATTTTCTATTTCTTTAAAATCTAGAGGTTCAACCACTTTTCCCCTATGATCTACATATCCGGAGATGAATACGTTTTGATCGCCACAGGCTAAGAAATCATGGTTTAATCCTGGGCCAGATTGGATAATCATCCCCACGGAAGAGGTTTTATCTTCAACAATAGCATTAGTAGATACTGTAGTGCTTAGATTTATTCTTTTAATATTATCCCTTTTATATTTAGATAAAAGTTCTGTTAAGGTGGTCCATATCGATTGGAACAGATCATCTCTATCAGTGGGTTTTTTTACCGTATTTATTATATTTCCATCTTTTACAATAACCCCATCTATATGGGTTCCCCCCATATCTAGACCTACAATCAATTTCTTACCTCCTTATTCCTTTTTTAGCATCTAATAGTATTATATCTATTAAAGACGATAAATATCAAGCCTCATAGGATTACTGGTCGTTTAATGGGGGTGAAAATTATGGTTATTAAAGGTCGCCAGGGATGCAATTCAAACGGAACTATGGTACAATTGTATTTGCAATTTTTTTAACAATTATGTTTAAAAACAGGCAAAAAGGGGGGAATTGCCAAAGAGCAAAGTCATTGTAAGAGTATTGAAATTATGGGCTCTTATGGATCTTTGGTAATAGCAAAATGAATAGAAAGTTATTTAGTAAAACAGGGACGAGAATGTTAGGATTGATAGCTTTTATTGCAACTGGCGGGGGGTTGATTATCTCAACGGCAATTAATGAGGAAAATTTTTATAAGACGGAAATTTTAATAATTTTGGGAGGTTTCTTTGCTATAAGTTTGGCGGATCATTTGAAAAAACTAATAGAAAGAGATGAAGATGGAAATGAAATCAATAGGGAGAACATATATGTATTAGTTTGTTCATTTATAGGGGTTACCTTAACTTGGTTTATAAATCACAGGATGGGATATGGAGCAGTTATTGCTAATGGATTGGTGGGGGTAATGGCGGCTACATTTCTTCCAAACGATTTGGCTGGTATAACATATACATCATCTTTTGTTGGGATGAGTTCATTGGCGGTAATACCATCTATAACGGTAGCTGCCCTGGGAAGCCTAATAGTAGCACTAGTTTTTTTAATCACTGCAGAAATTTATACGGGTATTGGCGGAAAAGGCGGAACTACAGCTGCATTGTCTACAATAATTACTAAAGCAATAATGAGTATTTTCAATTAGGAGGTATTTCATGGAGGAAATTATAATATTAATAATATCAATAGTTGCAGGTATAGCTACTTATATAGTATCCAATATTTTAAAGAGAGGAGCTGTTATCGCTTCAGCCATTATAACCTTGGTATCTGGTCTTATGTTACCCTATTTTTTCCCTTCTACTGGCAATCTATTGGCTACAGCCGCAGCTTGTGCATCTTATGCAGGTATGATTTCCGTTGAAAATGCGCTAAATCTTTTAGAGATGGCTGTAATATCCTTAATGACAGGGATATTATTTATAGCTGCCAGCAATGCATATATAGGTATTGGTGGGAGGCTAGGAACAATAGCTGCTATATCTTGTTTTGCATGGCTTGGTTTTAAGAAGGTATTTGTGGGGATAGATGAATAATAGAATTATAAAATGTTTATTAAACAGGCCATCAAAAACGAAATAGTAAAATGGGGGGGAGCAATTGATGAAAATTAACAGAACGAAGTTAATAGCATATTGTGGGATGATAGCTCTATTAGCCAGTTTAATCTTGGGTTTATTAGGGTTTTCAAGTAATACAAAGGAAATAGACAATATTAAAAATCAATTATTGAAAAAACATGTTGAAAACAATATAAACTTAACAATGAAATATATAAACCGTTCTTATGGTACATTAAGCCAAGGGGATGGAACCTTACTTGATAGTGATGGGAAAAGTATAGAAGGTAGGTTTGGAGTGGTAGATATTGTATTAGAGGAGTTAGGAGATAAATCTACTATCTTTGTTAGAGTTAAGGATGATTTCAAAAGGATTTCAACAAATATTATGTCAGATGATAATGAAAGGGCGATAGGGACATTTTTGGGTACCGATCATAATGCATATGAGACGGTAATAAATGGTGATCTATATATAGGGGAGGCGGAAATACTAGGTGAGAATTATTATACTGCCTATGAACCCATAAAAGATGAAAACAACAATGTAATAGGGTTATTGTTTGTAGGTATGCCCACGGAGACGCTGGATAATATCATAAAAGTACATGATGAGAAAATGGATAAAATCAATATATTGATCCTTGTATTAAGGGCTATTTCATTAGGTTCATTAATTGCGCTAGCAGGGGTATCGGTAGCGGATACGAGGTCTAATAATATCAACAAGGATATGATGGAGGAGTTTTCCAACATATCTGAAAAATTATCTTTAATCTTGGAAAAAATCGAATGATAGGGGTTTAGGACATCGAAAGTATTTCAATATTTAAGTTGACAATAGCTTGACAATTGAGGGAATGTAGTATAATCTAGTGTTAGAATTAGATTAAGGGGTGCTCAATGAATTGGGCTGAGAAGAGAAATGTGATTTCTCTACCCATTGACCTGATCTGGATAATGCCAGCGTAGGGATAAGAATATGAATTCAATATGTAATATAAAGTATTTAATATTCAATCCCTTTTGGCATTTACGCCAAGAGGGATTTTTAATTATCCATACAATGGCTAGATACGTCATAAAAGTATATATTTAATCGAATCAAATATTAAACACAAAGGAGGAGCTTGTGATGAATGCAAGTGTTGCAATTCAAGTATTACCAGGAGTTGAATCGGAAGAGAAGATATTATCTATTGTGGATGAGGTTATTAAACATGTAGAAAATACGGGGTTGACCTATTATGTTGGACCTTTTGAGACGACAATCGAAGGGGAATTTGAAGAGCTGATGAATATAGTTAAGGAATGTCAATATATCGCTGTAAAAGCTGGAGCCCCATCTGTGATGTCTTATGTTAAGATCAATTTTAAACCGGAAGGCGGTGTCCTAACGATTGACCAAAAGGTTTCAAAACATCATAAATAGGATATCGCCGTATATTGCAGTGCTTGGAATACTTATTATTTGGCAGATTCTATCATTGTTGGAGCTGTTGCCTAGATATATGTTACCATCACCTACGGATGTGGTGAGGGCATTTATATTGGATTTTCCACTTTTGATGCATCATTCTAAAGTAACGTTGTTGGAGGCATTTCTTGGCTTAGGCATTGGGGTTGCGTTGGGCTTTATAGTTGCGGTATTGATGGATAGGTTTAAGCCTGTCTATAGGGCTATATATCCTATTTTAGTTATAACTCAGACCATACCAACGGTAGCAATAGCTCCATTATTAGTGTTATGGTTGGGCTATGGTATAGCCCCTAAGGTGACCTTGATCGTAATCGTCACTTTTTTCCCCATCACCATCGGGTTATTGGATGGATTTGCATCGGCGGACCCAGATACCATAAAGCTTTTGATGTCCATGAATGCATCTAAAGGCCAAATATTTAGGCATATAAAATTGCCCAGTTCTATGTCCCATTTTTTTGCAGGGCTTAGAATTTCCGCTTCCTATTCCATAGTTGGTGCGGTAATTGCAGAATGGTTGGGTGGATTTAGTGGGCTAGGAGTATATATGACAAGGGTTAAAAAATCCTATTCCTTCGATAAGATGTTTGCGGTAATATTTCTTATATCCGTTATAAGCCTGCTATTGATGAGTGTAGTAACGGTTTTGCAAAGAATTAGTATGCCATGGGCAGGGCGGGAAACCGGTTTACAAAGGGATGTATAAGGAGGGTAATATGAAAAATAGATTGATTGCATTGATTTGCATATTAGGACTTACGTTTACTATGGTAGCTTGTGAACAACAAGCTAGCGAAAAAATAGTTTTTTCTCTTGATTGGACACCAAATACTAATCATACCGGTATATATGTGGCCCAAGAGAAGGGATACTTTGAAGAATTGGGACTTGAAGTGGAGATAGTTCAACCACCAGAAGATGGAGCTGCAAGCCTTGTGGCATCGGGGAAGGCACAGTTTGGAGTTGATTTTCAAGATATAATAGCTCCCGCATTTGCTAGCGATGAACCTTTGCCTGTTACCGCAGTTGCAGCGTTGATACAGCATAATACTTCAGGAATCATATCGTTAAAGGGTAATGGTATAGATACACCTAAGGGTATGTCTAACAAAACCTATGCAACTTGGGATGCCCCCGTGGAAAAAGCAATAATAAAGCTAGTGGTAGAGAGTGATGGAGGGGACTATGATTCTATAGAGATGGTTCCAAGCACCGTAACCGATGTTGTTACTGCACTTAACACGGATATAGATGCTGTATGGGTATATTATGGTTGGGATGGTATTGCAACTGAAGTAAAGGGTGTAGAGACCGATTTCTTTGCATTTAGGGATATAGAACCAGTGTTGGATTATTACAGCCCAATTTTAATTGCCAATAATGAATATATTGAGAATAACGAAGAACAGACAAAGGCTTTTTTAGAGGCGGTAGCCAAAGGATATGAATATGCTATAGAAAATCCGGAAGAAGCTGCAGATATATTGATTGAAGCCAACCCAGAACTGGATGAAAAGCTGGTGCAGGAAAGTCAAAAATGGCTTGCGAATGAATACAAGGCAGAGGTAGATCGATGGGGATATATAGATCAGGATAGATGGGATGCCTTTTATGGCTGGTTGTATCAGGAGGGCCTTATAGAAAGGGAGATTCCAAAAGGATTTGGATTTACCAACGATTATCTACCTAAATAGACAAATTCATGAAAATAATTAGGGATAGAGGTAATATAGACATGAAAAAACTTAGTGCATACAATATATCAAAGGCTTATGGGGATAAGGAGATAATAAAGAATACCTCTTTGGTAGTATACGAAGGGGAGCTTGTATGTCTTTTAGGAGTTAGCGGAGTAGGTAAAACTACGTTATTCAACATATTATCTGGATTATTGATTCCAGATAAGGGGAAGGTATTATTGGATGATACGGATATAACCGGTGAATCTGGCCATATCAGTTATATGTTGCAAAAGGATTTGCTATTGCCCTATAAAACAGTTCTCGATAATGTGGCTCTCCCCCTTATAATCAAGGGGGAAAATAAAAGGAAAGCAAGAAAAAAGGCTAGTAGCTATTTTGAAACCTTTGGTATAGATGGAAATCAGAACAAATATCCCCATCAACTATCGGGCGGGATGAGGCAAAGGGCAGCGCTGTTGCGTACCTACCTGTTCTCCCAGGAAGTTGCTCTGTTGGATGAACCCTTTAGTGCACTGGATACTATAACCAAAAGCGCTATGCATAGTTGGTACCTTAAGGTGATGGAAAAGATCAAATTATCCACATTATTTATCACCCATGATATAGATGAAGCAATATTGTTATCCGATAGAATCTACATTATGACGGGAAAACCTGGAAGGATTACGTCGGAGATTAAGTTAGAGTGTGAAAAACCGCGAGGAGAAGAATTTTTGTTAAGCCGTGAATTTATCGATTACAAAAGACAGATTTTAAGTATTTTAAACGAATAATATAACAGCCCCTATCTGTAAAAGAAGCAGATAGGGGTTGTTATATTATTTTACTACTAAGATACTCTATTTAAAGCGTATTCATGATATTATTAAATAAATGCCTTATAGGGGGATAGTTATGATAGATATATTATTAGTAGAAGATGATATTACATTGGCAATGGGTATAGAATACTCATTGAAAAATGAAGGTTATCAGGTAGATATAGCTGGCACTCTTATAGATGGAAAAGATTTGGTAGATAGAAAAAATTATGATCTGATATTATTAGACATAATGTTACCTGACGGCTCAGGATATGAGCTTTGTAGGCATATACGAAAACATAAATTGACTCCAATAATATTCTTAACTGCTCAGGATGAAGAAGTGAATGTCGTAATGGGATTAGATATTGGTGGAGATGATTATATAACCAAACCTTTTAGGATAAGGGAACTGATATCCAGAATAAAAGCGGTGCTTAGGAGAACATCCAATTTTAGAAAGGAAAATATATTAATATCCAACGAAATAAAATTAAACATATTGGAATCCAAGGCATATGTAAAAGGGAAACCGATCCAGCTCACCCCGTCTGAATATAAACTTTTGAATTTTCTAATGAGAAATCCTCGTCATGCATTATCTAGGGCGAGGATCTTAGAAAATTTATGGGATATCGATGGGGATTTTGTAGATGATAACTCGTTATCCGTGTATATTAGGCGGTTAAGGGAGAAGATTGAAAAAGATCCATCCAATCCCCAATATATAAAGACTATACGGGGAATAGGATATATGTGGAATTGGGATGTAAGGAGGTAGTGTTTTGTTAAGAAATAAGGAGTTCAAATCCATTATAATTAAGCTTGTAATATTACAGTCAATATTTACATTAATAACTTTTTTAGGTTTCAATTTAGTTATGGATAAAATAAATATTAGCATTATAGAAAGAGACACGGCTTTGATAGGAAACATTATTAAAGATAGCCCAGAACTAGAAAAAAGAATTGTACCATACATAACTAAAGAAGTACCCAAAGAAAATATAGCTGTTGGACAAGATGTTTTGCGGAGCTATGGCTATAGCTTAAAAATGGATAAAAAATATCAACCCTTGCTTAAAGATATCGGTTATAATCTATCGATATTCGTGTCCTTATTAATATTTTTATCGATAATTCCATTGGGAATGCTAATAATGATTGAATACAGGAAGATTTACAGAAAAATAGAGATCATTTCCAATGCAGCGGAAAGGGTAGTAGAGGGAGATTTTTCTGTTTATTTAAAAGAGGAAGGTGAAGGAGCTTTTAACATATTACATCATCAATTTAATCAGATGGCAAATAGATTAGAAAACACTCTAGATACGCTGAAAAAGGAAAAGAAGTTTTTAAAAAATAGTATTTCGGATATTTCCCATCAGCTTAAAACCCCTCTGGCTTCATTAGTAATTTTTAACGATCTATTATTGGAAAATGAAGATATGGAGTTAAAGGATAGAAAAGTTTTTTTAGAAAAAACGAAAGCCCAATTGGAGAGGATGGAGTGGCTTATTATCAATCTTTTAAAGATAGCAAGGATAGAGGCAGGAGCCGTTCAATTCAAAATGGAAAGGGTTAACTTCAAAGATGTACTGGACATAGCACTAGAGACTTTAGATGAAAGGCTAAAAAACCAGCTTTTGAAGATAGAAGGAGATATTGAAGGGGGCTTTTATGGGGATAGGAATTGGACAGGGGAAGCGCTGATAAATATAATCAAAAATTCTACAGAGCATAGCCGGGGGAAAATTGAAATAATACTAGAGGAGACTCCCGTATTTAGCAATATTACAATAAGAGATAATGGGGAAGGGATAGACAAAAAGCATCTGCCTCACATATTTAAAAGGTTCTACAAAGTAAGCAATCAGGTAAAACCAGATAGCATAGGTATTGGTTTAAATCTATCTAAATTGATAATAGAATCCCAGGGTGGAACTATCTCTGTAAAAAGCAGTAGGGATTTTGGCACAGAATTTACCGTTACTTTTCTAAAGGATACTAATCTTACTAAAATGTAATATAAATATTCATTTTATCGTAAGAGAAGCCCTATAGAATAATGGTTAGAATAATAAATGGGAGGAAATGTATATGTCAATTGTAAAGGTTGAAAATCTAAGCAAGTCCTATGGGACAGGAAATACTAAAGTGGACGCATTAAAGGATATCAATCTAACTATAGATGAAGGGGAATTTGTAGCGGTAATAGGGCCTAGTGGATCCGGAAAATCCACGTTGTTGCATTTATTAGGTGGGGTAGATAGACCCACCGATGGTAAGGTCCATGTAGATGGGATAGATATATATGGTCTGTCGGAAGAAGAACTAGCCATATTTAGAAGAAGGAAGGTAGGATTTATATTTCAATTCTATAATCTAGTGCCAGTTCTTACGGCAGAAGAAAATATATTATTACCAATACTTTTGGATCAGAAAAAAATAAATAAGGAATATTTTGAAGAATTGATAGGAATATTGAACCTGGATAGTAGAAGGCATCATTTGCCCAATGAACTTTCAGGTGGACAACAGCAAAGGGTATCCATAGGTAGGGCCTTGGTATATAATCCATCTATAGTATTGGCAGATGAACCTACTGGGAATTTAGATAGCAAAAATAGTAAGGAAATAGTAGACCTACTTAAAGTATCTGTAAAAAAATATAATCAGACATTGATATTGGTAACCCATGATTTAAATATTGCGTCTCAAGCCGATAGAATCATCACTATAGAGGATGGCAAAATTGTCCACGATGAGGTGATAGGTAATGAAGGGTTATAAGCATATGATCTATAGATATTTAAAGGGTCAAAGAAACAGAACACTTCTTACCATACTTGGAATCATTCTATCTGTAGCTATGATATCAGCCATAGGTACAATAATAGTATCTGCCAAGGATGTTCTACTAAAAGAAGCTATAAGAGATAATGGTTCCTACCATGGGGAATTCCAGTCAGTAGATATGGATCACATAGATAAGCTTAAAAATCATGTGGCTGTTGGGAAAGTGGGAACAGTTAGTAATAGAGGTGCTGCACTTATTGCAGAAGCTACTGAAGAGGAACGTCTTGACTTTGGAAGAGATATTTCTCATAGGTATATAGAAATTAAGGCATATGATGAAAATGCCAAAGAATTATTACCCATAGATTTAAAAGAGGGAAGACTTCCAGAAACATCAGATGAAATAGCAATAGAGTATTGGATAAAAGATTATTTTGAACAAGATATAAAATTAGGGGATAAAATAAAATTACCTGTAGGAAATTGGATAGTTGATGAGGAAAACTTAAACAAATCCAATGATGATATGGTAAAGGAAGAATTTCAAAAGGTTGGAGAAAGGGAATTTACTGTAGTAGGATTTACCAATGTACCTTATGTATGGAAGGGAAATTTAGTAACCAAAGGCATTACAGGGCTAGATTTAGAAAAAGAAACGGGTAATAAATTTAATACTTATTTTACAATAGATAATATTAAGAATGCCCAGGAACAAATTAAAGATATTGGAAAAGATATAGGCATAGATGAAGATAATATCCATACCAACAATTGGGTGCTAAGGCTATATGCTCAAAGTGGAAACCCAATCTTTAATAGTTCTTTAATGAGAATAGTAGCATTTGTAGTATTATTAATCGTAGTTTCTACGGTGGCAGTAATATATAATTCATTCAATATATCAGTAGTGGAAAGGATATCTCAATTTGGATTACTTCGTTCTGTAGGTGCCACCCCAAAGCAAATAAGGGGTATAGTTTTTAAGGAAGCGGCTATATTAAGTGCTATTAGTATACCCATTGGCTTAGTGTCTGGAGTATTTGCCATGAAAATAGTATTTTATATAATAGGATTATTACAATCAGATGCAGAGATATTTAATGATATGGAAGTAACCTTTTCAACTACAGTATTTGTAATAAGTACCATAGTAGGATCGATAACAGTATTTTTATCAGCCATAGGGCCAGCATTGCAGGCAGGAAAAGTATCACCTTTAGAGGCTGTAAGAAATATAGGAGAAATAAGAAAGGAATCTATTAAAAAGGTTAGAAGTTCTAGGATAATTAGAAAGATACTAGGTGTAGAGGGAGAAATAGCCCATAAAAACCTAAGACGAAATAGAAAGAGATTTATAATCACAGTATTTTCCATGGTCATAAGTATAATACTATTCATTACCTTTTCCACTTTCTCGGATTATATATTCAAAATAGGAGCCATAGGCACATCGAAAACTAGCGATTTTAAAATCTTTGGATTTTTAGGTGAAAGGGCAGATGAAACGTATAATAGATTAATAGAAATGGAAGATGTAGACAGAGTATATAAAGTCCAGGAAACTGGGGGAGAAGCTTTAGTTAAAAAGGATAAAATAAATCAAAAACTTATAGATATGAATCCACATATATTAGATAATACTAAAGATAATTTCATTAAGGTCCATAATGCCAGCCTATCTATTATAGGAGATGAAAATCTAGAGGTATTAAAGAAACAATTAAACTCAGGTAGTATAGATATAGATAAAATGAATAAGGAAAATGGAGTCTTAATAGTTAATAATACCTATACCTATAAGGGAATTACAGATGCACGAGTACTTCTGGAAGGTTTTGATTTAAAGGTAGGAGACAAGATTCCCTTTGCATCCTATGATCATGATGTAATAGATGAAAATACTGAATATATAGATTTAACTGTAGTTGGAGTACTAGAAAAAGGAATATTTGATCATGAATATAATTATAATAGTGCCCCAAGTTTCATAACTACGGAAGAAGTATGGAACAAACTATACTATGGCAAAAATCCAAAAGAAGAAGCTAAAGATCCCTATATTAACCTATATATAGAAATGGCTAAGGATGGAGATAGAGAAATTATTTCAAATTATTTAAGTGAACTAAAAGATGGAATGCCAGAACTTCACTATATTGATGCTGTGGAAAGGGCTAGGGATGAAAGAAATATGGCTATAATTATGAGTATATTTTTATATGGTTTTGTGACGCTAATAGCCCTAATTTCTGCTATTAATATAATTAACACAATCAGTACAAATATTATTTTAAGAACTAGGGAAATTGCTATGATAAAAGCGGTAGGCATGACTCAGTCAGGAATCAAGAGAATGGTAGCCTTTGAATCCTTGTTTTATGGATTTTACGCCATCATATTTGGTGGGAGTGTAGGTGTAGGCCTAACCTATATACTCCATACATTATTTATAGGGATTAGTGAATTTGAATACAGGGTGCCTTGGAAGAACCTAGCTATCACCTGTATAGCTGCAGCCGCTATAGCCTTAATATCAGGTGCATATCCACTTAAGAGGATAAATGATAGAATAATTGTAGAAAATATGAAGGTGGAAAACTAATAACAGGGAATTTGAAAAATATAAGGGGATGGATCATCCCCTTATTCTGATTACACGATCGTTTAGTTCCGATGTGGCTAAAATCCTACCAGTCCATTCCACTATCTGCTTAGCTGTTTCCTCGTTATTTTCATTATAGAAGGTTTCATTAAAAGTTCTATTCTTATATTCGTAGAGGGGATCATAATACTTTATCATCAGTTCTTTGGCCACTCCTCTATATTTGGATTTCTGTACCATATCTATATATCTATCAATGAGTTTATTGCCTATATATCTTCTCAATTGATTTAGGGCATCGATAAGTTCTTTGTCCGTTTCATGAACATAATCTTCTAATATATTATCAATTCGAGTTTCAATACTTGCCTCTATTTTTATGGCAATTCCATTGTTTATAGCATCGTATATAAAATTTGGAATTATAACCCTTCCTATCCTCTTGCTTTCCCCCTCTACGTATACAATATTGGTTTTTCGATTTTTGAGGGACTCATATAGCATACTTTCAAACATCTTTTGTGTATTGGGTTTACCAAGACCTACGCTTCCAAGAAGGGAACCCCTATGATTGGCACAGCCTTCTAAATCAAGGACATCATGTCCCATCCCTTTTATAGTTTCTAATATATGGGTTTTCCCAGTTCCCGTATTTCCGTAAAGGACTATGAATTTAACACCCTTAATTATTTCGGGCAAGGCCTTATTGATGTATTTTCTATACTTCTTATATCCGCCATCCAGTTTATATGCATGGATTCCTAAGGTTTTAAAAAGGGAGACCAAGGAACTACTTCTAAATCCACCCCTAGCACAGAAGAAGATTAGATTATTATACTTTCGATTAAGGGTTGCTATGCGATCATATATATGGGGAAGCTTTTTAGCGGCAGCTTTTACCCCTAGTTTTTTAGCCTGTTCTATGCTTTCTTGGGTATAGGTTGTTCCGATTAGTTTCCTCTCATTATCATTAAAAATTGGGATATTGATGGCACTTGGAATGGTCTCTAAATTATACTCGTTAGGGCTTCTTACATCTATTAAAATATGGGATCCATCTATATTGCCCTGATCTATATCATCGTACTTCAGTATTTCATACATATAACCACCCTATTCATT
>DUNJ01000199.1 GCA_012839395.1 Tepidimicrobium sp. | reverse complement strand
GTGAAAAAAAATGTTTTATCGTTATAGTTTATATGTGCAGGATATTGCAATAATTAAGAAGTTTAGAAATGATAAATATAAATTAATATTGCATAAATATTTAAGGCAAAAAGGGTTTGAAGTAGATAGCGATAAACAGAAAATAAAAAATGCAAATGATGAAAAATTGGATTGCAATATAGCGAGAGCAAGAGCAAAAATATTTGAATATGCAATTTGTAATGATTGGGACTGGTTCGTAAATTTAACGCTAGACGCGCGTAAATACGACAGGTTTAATTTAAAAAGGTACATTAAGGATTTAACACAGTGGTTGCGAAATTATAACAAGAAACACGATTTAAAGATTAAATATTTATTTATACCTGAACAACATAAAGATGGAGCATGGCATATACATGGATTATTAATGGGGTTACCGGAAAGACTTTTAAGTAAGTTTATACCGGGGAAACACCCTCAGAAATTAATTGATGCAGGTTATTTGAATTGGCTTGATTACTATAAAAAATTTGGCTATGTTTCAGTTGGTCGAATTGGTAATTTTGAAGCTGTTTCAAAATATCTTACAAAGTATGTATCTAAAGATATGGCTAGTAATAATAGAGAATTAAAAGCACATTTGTATTATTGCTCTAATGGTTTAAAAAAAGCTGAGGAAATAGAAAGAGGAGCCATGTATGCCGACATGACTCCGGATTATGAAAACGATTATGTGAAAATTAAATGGTTTTCTAGCTTAGAAGAAGCTAAAAGTTATATTAGGTAGTCTTATTATAACATAAAGTTGTTGAATTGTTTCAAGAATGTAGCGAAAAAGTAGCAATAAAGTTGGAGAGTAAAGGGCTATTGCTTGTGGTAAGGGGTTGGGGGATCCCTTACTCAGGCAATAGCCTTGTTTATGCCTAAAGAGAAAGCCTAGCTGGTATTAGCTCGCTAACTCCAGCAGGCTTTCTTTAGGTTATTGACGAGTTGTTCATCATATGCTATAATGATATTTAATTAATATTTGAAAGGGTGATACGTTTATGTCTAATGTGGAGAAGGAAGCTAAGAAGAAAACTAAAATGTCTAGAATTAATATTAGGATAAGTTCGGTATTGAATGATTGGCTTGATGAGCAAACAAGATTGACAGGAGTTCCTAAGTCTACAATATGTCATCTAGCTATTATGAATTATGTACAGCAACAACAAACAGTTGGAGTTATGGCTGATATTGCTAAGAAAATGGAAAAAGGAGAGAAAGGAGTTAGCTATGACTTATGAAGAAATTACAGAGAAGATTCAGCTTTTAGGATGTTTGGTTATGGATGAAAAGCGAAGTTCTGATTCAAAACTTAGTTTTAATGAAAAGGAATTGGTAAGACTTCAAAAATTACGTAAAACTTATCCAGAGTATGAAGAGGAAGAAAAAAAGCTTAATAATCTTCTTTCTTTTCATCGGCTGTGTTCCCCTTGAGACAGGGAAATTAGAAAAATTTTTTGCAGGTTCGTTGTAGTTGCCGTCTAAGTTTACGGCCCTTGATATGGAGAAAGCGGTATGTTAGCTTCTAGCAAGGCGGAAAAATGACACCAAAGAATTTACCCGAAAGTAAAAACTTTTTCCGCCTACCCGCCTTAAAACATACCGCTAGAGGCTCCATGTCAAGGGTAGACAGGCAACGATGATTAGAACAAAGCAAAAAATTTATTCTTATACTTGACTAAGTATCATTTTACGGTTAATTGGATTAAATAAGAGAAAATTAAAGAAAAAACAAGTATTAGAGATTTATTTTTAAAATTTAAGTTGAAAGGGGGTAAATTGGAGGTGAAAAAAAATGTTTTATCGTTATAGTTTATATGTGCAGGATATTGCAATAATTAAGAAGTTTAGAAATGATAAATATAAATTAATATTGCATAAATATTTAAGGCAAAAAGGGTTTGAAGTAGAT
>DUNJ01000174.1 GCA_012839395.1 Tepidimicrobium sp. | reverse complement strand
CCCCACCGGTGGTAAAGCCCACGAGCCTATATAGGCATGATTCGGTGAAATTCCGAAGCCGACAGTAAAGTCTGGATGAAAGAAGGTTTTAAATCGCTATAAAAAGGTATATCTATCTTCACTACAAGAAGCCCTGAGATTGATCTCGGGGCTTTTCCTATTGGAGGGAGAATATGAACGATCAATACTTTATGAGAATTGCCTTGGAACTTGCTAAAAGGGGAGCTGGTTTTGTCAATCCCAACCCTATGGTGGGAGCTATTATAGTGAGAGATGAAAGGATTATAGGGGAGGGTTATCATGAGTCTTATGGTGCAGACCATGCTGAAATAAATGCATTGAATAATGCCATAGAAGATGTGGAAGGTGCCACAATGTATGTGACCCTAGAACCATGTTCCCATCATGGAAAGACTCCCCCCTGTGCTTTAAAAATAGCAAATAGTGGGATTAGCAGGGTTGTAATAGCTATGGAGGATCCTAATAAGCTAGTATCGGGAAGTGGAATAAAGATATTGAAGGATAAAGGTTTACAGGTGGAGGTTGGAATATTACGAAAAGAGGCGGAGAAGTTAAACGAAATATTTTTAAAATATATAACCAAGAGGATCCCCTTCACCATAATGAAGGCCGGTATGAGCTTGGATGGTAAGATAGCCACCCATACTGGGGATTCTAAATGGATAACTGGAATAGAGGCTAGAAGGTATGCCCATGTACTAAGACAGGGTGTATCAGGTATATTGGTAGGAGTCAATACCATAATAATGGATGATCCAATGCTCAATACTAGGTTGAAGGATCAAAAGACCAAGGATCCTATCAGGATTATATTGGATAGCCATGGAAGAACCCCATTAGAATCCAGGGTATTGAATAAGAATCCTGCCAATACCATCATTGTAGTAACAAATTCTGCTCCGCGGGAGAATATAGAGGCCTTTTATAAAAAAGGTGCAGAAGTCATGATGGTACCCTCCAAAGACGGCAAGGTGGACTTGCAATCCCTTATGGTAAACTTAGGGAAAAATGGGATCGATAGCGTGCTGATAGAAGGGGGAGGGGAGGTGAATTTTAGCTTCCTAGATGAGAACTTGGTGGATAAGGTGGTTTTCTTTATCGCCCCCAAGATAATTGGAGGAAGGAAGGCAAAGACTCCAGTGGAGGGAAAGGGCATGCCCCTAATAGGGGATGTTGTAAAGTTGCAAAGGGTAAAATTTATGAATATAGGTGAAGATATTATGATCGAAGGATATATAAACAGGATGTGATCAAATGTTTACAGGCATCGTAGAGGAAATAGGAAGGGTTTTAGATTTGGAGGAGAGCAGTGGTATATGGACCATATCCATTGGATGTAAAAAGGTGCTAGAGGATATATCCACTGGAGATAGTATATCAGTAAATGGCGTATGTCTTACTGCCAAGGATTTCACTTGGGATTCCTTTAAGGCGGATATAATGGCCGAAACTATGAGGATAACCAACTTAGGATCATTGAAAAAAGATGCTCCGGTCAATTTAGAAAGAGCTATGAGGGCAGGGGGTAGATTTGGTGGCCATATGGTGTCTGGGCATATAGATGGTGTAGGTAGTATAGAAGATTTTAGATACGAAGGGGATTCCATCTGGGTAAGCATTGCTGCCCCCCAGGATATATTGAAATATATAATATACAAGGGTTCTGTGGCTATAGATGGAATAAGCCTTACTGTAAGCTATGTAGATAATACCATGTTTAAAGTCACGATAATCCCCCATACTCAAGTGGCTACCACATTAACCCAAAAGACCATCGGCGATATAGTCAATATAGAGTGTGATATGGTGGCCAAATATATAGAAAGATTTTTGCAGGGTGTAAATATCGGGGAAAAAACTACTGTTGATATAGATTTTTTGAAGGAAAACGGCTTTATCTAGGAGGGATAATGTGGCAAAATTCAATACCATAAAGGAAGCTATCCAAGATATAAGGGATGGCAAGTTCGTCATAGTGGTGGATGATGCAGATAGGGAAAACGAAGGGGATTTGGTGATAGCAGCTGAAAAGATCACCGATGAAAAAGTGAATTTCATGATCAAATATGCCAGGGGTTTGGTCTGCATGCCCATAGTGGAGGAAAGGCTACAGGAATTAAATATTGAGCAGATGGTGGATGTGAATACGGACAAGTATGGAACCGCTTTCGCCGTATCTATAGATTATAAGGATACGACAACTGGAATTTCAGCCGTGGAAAGGGCTTTGACTATAAAAAAGGTGTTGGATCCAAGGGTGAACGGAGATGATTTTAAGCGTCCGGGACATATATTCCCTTTGAAGGGCCAAAAAGGTGGGGTGTTGAAGCGAGCGGGTCATACCGAAGCTGCAATAGATTTAGCAAGGTTGGCAGGGCTATATCCTGCAGGGGTGATTTGCGAAATAATTGATGATGATGGAACTATGGCCAGAACCCCGCAACTTATGAAGTTTGCAAAAAAACATGGTATAAAGATAATAACTATTGCCGACCTTATAGCCTACAGAAGGAGGAACGAGGTTTTAATAACTAGAGTGGCAGAAACCAGCCTACCTACCGATTATGGTGATTTTAAAATAGTGGGATATTTAAATAATATAAACGGGGAGCATCATGTGGCGTTGGTTAAAGGAAAAATAGATGGGAATGAGCCAACCCTTGTGAGGGTTCATTCTGAATGTTTGACAGGAGATGTATTTCACTCCCAAAGATGCGATTGTGGCGATCAGCTTAGCGAGGCCATGAGGAGGATAGAGGAAAAGGGCAAGGGAATAGTCCTCTATATGAGACAAGAGGGTAGAGGAATTGGGTTGATAGATAAGCTTAAGGCCTATGAACTGCAGGAGAAGGGCATGGATACGGTAGAGGCCAATTTAGCCCTGGGATACCCGGATGATTTGAGGGATTATGGTATAGGTGCACAGATACTTGCAGATTTAGGGGTTAGGAAGATAGAGCTTATGACCAACAATCCAAAGAAAATCCATGGGTTGTCAGGGTATGGATTAGAAGTGGTTAGGAGGATACCCATAGAGATTACTCCAAATGAAAAAGACTACTTCTATTTAAAAACCAAGAAAAATAAGATGGGCCATATGCTAAATATTAAATAGGGGAGATTGATGATATGAAAACTTATGAAGGAATGCTAATATCTAAGGATTTAAAATTTGCTATAGTAATTGGAAGGTTTAATGAGTTTATAGGGAGTAAATTGTTATCGGGTGCTGTGGATGGATTGAAGCGCCATGGAAGCCAAGAGAAAGATATAGAAATTGCTTGGGTTCCCGGCGCCTTCGAAATTCCTTTAACTGCTAAGAAACTAGCAAAAACCGGTAAATACGATGCGATAATATGCCTTGGAGCGGTGATAAGGGGAGCTACCCCTCATTTTGATTATGTGGCCAATGAGGTTTCTAAGGGTATAGCTAATGCCTCGCTAGATACGGAGGTACCCATTATATTTGGGATACTTACCACCAATAATATAGAACAGGCCATTGAAAGGGCTGGAACCAAAAACGGTAATAAGGGCTATGAAGCAGCAATTACCGCAATCGAAATGGCCAACCTATTAAAAAGCATCGGCTAAATCTAAGTGAAAGTCAAATTTTATATAAAAAATTGAATTTTGCTTGATTATTTCAGTATTATATGGTATTATATTCTCCATGAATAGGAGATGCCGAAGTGGTGGAATTGGCAGACGCGCTGGACTCAAAATCCAGTGAGGGTTAAACCTCGTGCGGGTTCGACTCCCGCCTTCGGCACCAATAATCTATAAATACGTTGAAATTGTTAGCTTGAAATAGATATAAAATGATAACGTGTGCAGTAAAAAATAAGGGCCTATCAGTAGTACTAATCTAAAGCACTAATCTAAATTTCTTCACTTCTAAGATCTACCAATCTAAGTCTACCCCCTTGGCTTTGCCTATAGATTCTTTAATGTTTCCATATTATTCAAATTTGGTGATTCCAATTCTGAATCCTCATAATGTACCCAATTATACAACTCTTCATTATTTTGCCTAAATATTTTTCAAATATATGTCCTTAAGTTTGTCAAGGCCGTGCGTTAGCACGTTCATTTTACCTTTGATAATCTCAAGACGGACTTTTATAATTGTCCAAGGCGAAATTTAAGGCAATTTGAGGTAATTCTATAAAACATTGTACTATTTTTCATGTTTAGTTATAAAGCCATTAAATCATTATCTGTATTAAATCTTGAATTACTTAAAATGTTCCTTATGGACTCCCGAGTGGATATCATTGCTTCCTTATCTGCTTTTGTACCTAATTCCTTTTTTAGGTTTATACATCCTTGATTTAAGGTTAGATATACCCTATTCATATCCTGTGAAAATAAATATACTATATAAACCCCTCTCTGAATTGTTGTAGTTATATCTTCATTGTAAACGGCTATCCATAATTTCATTTATAGCATCTGTGGTTTTATAGTTTATTAATTGAAAAATTTCATGATTTTTGTCAAATCTTTCCATATTTAGGGTTGTGAGATCCTTCCCAGTTTCTATCTTTGATAGATTTTAAAACTTTGTTTTTAATTCACTTATTTAATTCTTCTAAGTATTATTTCCTCATGTTTAGATACTTCTTCCTCTATTCTATCTAATTTATCAGAGTTTTGTTTATAGCCATCAAATAAAGCATCTAGTTTTTTACCATGTTCTTGTTCAATAACAATTACCCTGTTTTTTATTTCTTTAATTTCATCTTGCATCCCCTGCATTTCACCCTGCATACTGTCTATTCTACCAGTCAATTCGCTGTGCATGCTGTCCATCCTATTAGTTAATTTATTGTCCATACTGTCCATTCTACCAGTCAATTCATTGTCCATACTGTCCATTCTACCAGTCAATTCACTGTGCATGCTGTCCATCCTACCAGTTAATTCACTGTCCATACTGTCCATCCTACCAGTCAACTCACCCTGCATACTGTCTATTCTGCCAGTCAATTCACTGTGCATACTGTCCATCCTGCCAGTCAATTCGCTGTGCATGCTGTCCATCCTGCCAGTCAATTCGCTGTGCATGCTGTCCATCCTACCAGTTAATTCATTATACATCTTTGTCATTAATTCAAATAATTGTTCATTAGAGACATCCTTGCCCATTCCGCTCCCCCTCCGTTTATAAACTATTTTTATTATACCATTAGTTTGTTGCTGTATTCAATAAAAAAATATTCCCCAAGAATTTTGACATCCTACTTATCCATTGGTACATTTGATCTTTCCGCTTCATATTTTGTTTCTCTACTAAAACCACTTGTGGATACATAGATACCTTTATCTCTTCATCTAAGACCATCAGCAAAACTTCTAATGTGAGTAGAACCCATACTTCTTCCCAGTCTAGGGTTTGTATTTTTTTCCTTTGTAAATTCATAAGCCTTAGCAATTACATCTTTCATAATTGAATAGAAATCGTATTCATCAGTTACTTGGTCTATTTCATCTACCGTTTCTACATTTCCATTTGCCAATAATTCACTGATTCACTTGACGCATATGCTTTTTGGTATTTAAGAGATTTTCATCATATTTATAGTTAGAAATAATCTTACCAGTGTTATATTTACATGTCTCTGGATTATATGTGATTACTTGATCTCATTTTTAGTTAATAGGATTATACAGTTTAATATTTTTAATTATCCTATATCTAAATATATCTTGTAATCTAAGGCTTTAATCCTTTGAAGTTTATTTTTAGTTTTATATTTATATTCAAAATTACTATTTAACT
>DUNJ01000173.1 GCA_012839395.1 Tepidimicrobium sp. | reverse complement strand
GGAGGTATAGTGTTGAGGAAAACAATAGGAAAAATAATAGATATTATACTCATATTACTAATAGTATATCTATCATTTAGATTATTGCAGAAAAAAGGGATTATAGATACTAGGCTTGACAAATTGAACAGTATACCAGCATTTGAGGTAGAGGATATGGAGGGTAATTTGGTTACGGAAGCCATATTTGAAGATCATGATTTTACCATAGTAAATATCTGGTCACCCCTATGCGGGGCATGTATAGAGGAGTTAATAGCTTTAAGGGAGCTGGAACCTCATATTCAGGAGAAAAATGGCAATGTATTGGGCATAATAACTAATGGCAGTATAGATATGGCCAAAACTAAGATCGATGAACTAGGTTTACGATTTACAAATCTTATACCGAATAGGGATATGAATAGGAAACTGGTTAAAGGGGCCGTAGTTACACCTACCACAATATTTGTTGACGAGAAGGGGCATATAATAGAAAAGCATACAGGAAGCTATGGGACGGAAGGCGATATTAGATTTTTAAGAAAAAAGATAGATGAACTAATAAGGTGGAGGGATTGATACCTAATGAATAAAAGGATTAAATTGATTATTGGAGTACTGGCGGTAATAATTATATCCGTGCTTTTAAACGGCTGTTCTATTGGGTCAAGGAATCAGGAACAAGATGATGGCATTATCAATGAAGATGAATTGATGGAGGAACAAACTGATGAGAATATAGATACTGTAGATATGGTCAAATTACCAGATTTCAATTTAAAGGATTTGGAGGGAAATCGAGTTTCTAACCGCATATTTGAGGATTATGATATTACCATAGTTAATATATGGCAGAGTACTTGCGGGCCTTGCATAGAGGAGCTAAGGGCCTTAAAAGTGGTATATGAAGAACATAAGGATGATGGTGTAAATGTATTAGGTATATCGCTGGACGATGTAGAGATAATAGGTGAAGAAGCCTTAAGGGAATTATTGGAGACCATGAAGATAGAATATACCAACCTTATAGCTGATGATGATTACTTGATGGAACTATCCAAATATGTACAGGGCACCCCCACTACATTTATAGTGGATAGTCAAGGTGAGCTCTTAATGGAAGCTAGAGTAGTTACTAGGGGGATGGAGAATGATATAGAGGATTTTAGAAATATTATTAAATCTATCCAAGAATAGATAAAAAGCTTCTCTTATGCTTGATCATAAGAGAAGCTTTTTTAAAATATAACCCTTCGTAAAAAATCCTGGGTTCTTGAATTCCTAGGATTGTTGAATAGTTCATCTGGTGAAGCCTCCTCTAAAATGACTCCATCATCCATAAATATCACCCTGTCTGCAACTTCTTTGGCAAAATTCATCTCATGGGTTACTATTACCATAGTCATTCCATCTGCCGCCAGCTGTTTTATGACCTCCAATACTTCACCAACCATTTCGGGGTCAAGGGCCGAGGTAGGTTCATCAAATAGCATCAGATCTGGAGACATGGCCAAAGCCCTGGCTATGGCAACCCTCTGCTTTTGTCCTCCGGATAGCTGACTTGGATAATTATTGGCTTTATCTTTCAATCCTACCCTCTTAAGAAGCTTAAGCCCCGTCTCTTCCGCTTCCTTTTCTGTCATTTTATTCAACCTGATAGGTGCAAGGGTAATATTTTCTAGAACGGACATATGGGGAAATAGGTTGAAATTTTGAAAAACCATACCCATATTCTGTCTAACTATATTTATATCATTTTTATTATCGGTAATTGAGACGCCTTTGAAGAATATCTGACCTTTATTTGCCTCTTCCAACCTATTTAGGCATCTCAACACGGTACTTTTTCCTGAGCCGCTAGGGCCAATTATAACTACTACTTCCCCTTTGCTTATATTTAAGTCAATTCCTTTTAATACGTGTAAGTCACCAAAACTTTTATGCAAATCGACAACCTTAATCAACAGTCTCCAATCTCCTTTCAAGGGCCCTTACCAGTGTAGATAGGGTAAAGGTAATGACAAAATAGACTAGGGCGGTTATTATTAAAGGTTCGAAAGGTCTAAAGGTTATTCCTCGAACTGTAGAGTTGCTATACATTAGCTCGTGGATTCCAATTATAGACACTATCGAAGATTCTTTGATGATTGCGATAAACTCATTACCTAGCGCGGGCAATATATTTCTTATGGCTTGAGGTAATATAATTGTTCGCATAGATATTGAATAACTTAATCCCAGCGACCTAGCAGCCTCCATCTGCCCTTTGTCTATAGCTTGAATCCCTGCCCGAACGATTTCTGCGACATAAGCTGCGCTATTTATGGAAAGGGCAACTATTCCAGCCATTAAATCGTTTAAATTGCTCCCTAATACCGATATATCGGGAAATGTAATCCCGGCGAAGGAAAGTCCATAATAAAATATAAACAGCTGAACCATTATAGGAGTTCCCCTTATAAATTCAATATAGGCAACCGCAATCCCCTTTAACAGGGGATTGCGAGATATTCTCATCAATGCAAACATTACTCCCAGTATTACTCCAAATATAATTGTAAATATAGCTAATAATATGGTTATCCTTGCACCGTTAATAAAGAACATATAATAATCCTTTACAAAACTAAAATCCAATCTTTTAACCTCCTCAGCCACTTAATTCCCGAGAGATTACTCTTGCTCTGAAAGGGCGGTAGCTTCTTGTATAAACTTATCCAATGTATCATCTTTCATCAACCTGTCTATTGTAGCATTTATAGAATCTACTAGATCTTGATTACCTTTTTTAACCGCAACTGCAATTCCGTCACCTTGGCCTAAGTCTATCTGTGGAACGAGGGCTATATCTGGGTTGTTTGCAACATACATTTCGGCTACGGGAACTGCTAGAACCAGTCCGTCGATTTTATTGTTCTTCAGTTCTAGGACCAAATCTGTAATCTTTGCTAATGTTTTAATTTGGGCCCCTTCAATCTTTTCCTCTGCAACTTCTTCTTGCACGGTTCCTTTTTGGGCACCAATTTTAAGCCCCTCAAGATCTTCTATAGAATTATATTTATCCTTATTGTCAACATGTACTAAAAATCCTTGATCTTCGGTATAGTATTCCTTGGAAAAGTCTACGCTTTTCTTTCTCTCTTCAGTAGCTGACATGCCTGCTACAACGATATCTACGTTTCCTGTATCCAGGGCAGCCAACAGTCCATCGAAGTCCATATCCTTTATCTCTAATTCTACTCCTATGTCTTTAGCAATTTCCTTAGCTATTTCGATATCGAAACCGACAATTTTATCTTTTCCATCTATTTGCTTATGGAATTCATAAGGTGGATAATCAGCACTGGTGCCTAGGACGATTTTGTTGGCCTCTTTAATCTTATCTAGCGATGACATGGCCTCATCGCTACTCGTGGCCTGCTTACCATTAGTATTACCGC